>NZ_JBFAZA010000026.1:21220-149247 GCF_040681595.1 Amycolatopsis sp. NPDC051716
AACCACCAGCACCGCTCACCACACCGGTCACAGCCAAGCCATCACCGGCCCGGTAGAACAAAACACGCCCACCACCCACCGAAGTGATATGAGTCCACCCGAGGGAGAACCCGCCAACCCCTTGCAGGCTGGCGAAATTCCCTCCACCGTCCACCGAGCCGGTCACGGCCAAGCCGTCGCCGGCCCGGTAGAACAGCAGCGGATCGCTCACCGCGGCCGGAGCAGCGCCGACGGAGGTCGACGCCCCCGCCGCACCGGAGGCCCCGAGGAGTACCGCCACCCCGGTCACGATGGTCATGAGAAATGTCAAAAGAGCCCGGCTCATCGAATTTCTGCTCACATTGCTCCCCTTCGGTCGGTGAATTGATCACTCCACTGCTCCGGCGGCAACAGGGAGAACGTTGCCCCGGACGCTCCTCGGCAACCGGCCGGCCATGGCCGCCGAGCTTCCTGCCTGCGCAGCGTTCACCGGCGGCGGGGGCCCGCGGCACAATCCCGAACGATTCCGGACGGCGGATCGTTGACAGCGCCCCGGACATCCCCGATGGTGCATGGAGAAGGGGGCTGTCATGGTTGTGCCTCGAGCGGACCGCGCATTCGTCGTCCCACCGGATCCCGGCCGCGCCGGCTCACTCGACGAGCTGATCGACGTGCTGCGGTCCCTGAAAACCTGGGCCGGCGAGCCGTCCTACGAAACGATCAAAGACCGCGTGAACACAGCGTGGCTGGCCAACGGCAGGCCCCCGGCCGAGCTGACCGGCAAGACCACCGTCGCCGACTGCTTCCGCACCGGGCGGCGGCGCGTCAACGCCGACCTGGTGATCGCGGTCGCCGCGGCACTGCACCCGGACGCCGGGTACGTGACGCAGTGGCGGCAGGCGCTGCGGGTGATCGGCGGGCAGGCCCGAGCAGGCTCGCAGGTCAGGGTCGAAAGCCGGTTGCCGGCGGATCCGCCCGGGTTCACCGGCCGGGCCGGTGAGCTCGAGCGGCTGCGCCGAACGGGTGCCGAGGGCGGCGCGGTGACGATCACCGGGCTGGCCGGGGTCGGCAAGAGCCGGCTCGCCGTGCGCGCCGGGCACCTGCTGATCCAGGACGGGCTGGTCGACCAGGTGCTGTTCGTCAACCTGCGCGGGGTTCACCCCGATCCGGCCCAGCCACCGGCCGAACCGGCCGCGGTGCTGGACGGCTTCCTACGCGTGCTTGGCGTGTCCGGGCAGCAGATCCCGTACGACCTGGCCGCCAGGGCCGCCGCGTACCGGGCTCGGCTGGCCGGCACCCGGACACTGGTCGTGCTGGACAACGCCGCCGACGCCGAGCACGCCCGCCTGCTGCTGCCCGGGACCCCGGGCTGCCCGGTGCTGATCACCAGCCGTCGCGACCTCACCGATCTGCGCCCCGCGACCCACCTGACGGTGGACGTGTTCACCCCCGAGGAGGCTGCCGCCTTCGTGGCCGGGGCCGTGGCCGGGGTTCCGGACGGTGGCGACCCGCGAGCCGCCGTCCGGATCGCCCGCCGCTGTGGCCACCTGCCGCTCGCGCTCGGCCTGGTCACCGGGCACATCCGCGGCAGGTCCGGCTGGACCCTCACCGACCACGCCGACCGGCTCGACGAGCGCCACCAGGACCGGCGCCTGGACACCGGCGTGGAACTCGCCTTCGACCTGTCCTACCGGAATCTGCCCACCGGCGAGCAACGGTTGCTGCGCCTGGCGGCGCTGCACCCCGGCCAGGACTTCGACGTCCACGCCGCCGCGGCCCTGGCCGGCTGCGACCTGCCCGCCGTCCAGGTGCTCCTCGAGCGTCTGTGCCTGGAACACCTGCTGCAGCAGGAGGTTCCGGGCCGCTACACCCTCCACGACCTGGTCCGCGCCTACGCCGCCGGCCGGGCCGGCGACCACGACCCGCCGCCCGAACGCCGCGCCGCACTGACCCGGCTGTTCGACTTCTACCTGGCCACGGCCACCGCCGCGATGGACACGCTGCACCCGGCCGAGACGAACCGCCGGCCACGGACCGACCGGCCCGGAACGCCGGTGCCGGAGCTGACCGAGCCGGACCGCGCCCGCGCCTGGCTGGACGCCGAACGCTTCGCCCTGGTCGCCGTCACCGCCCACACCGCCGCCCACGGCTGGCCGAGCCACACCGCCCGGCTGTCCACCACCCTGTTCCGGTACCTCAGCGGCGGGTACTTCGCCGATGCCCTGGCCGTCTTCGGGCACGCCCGGGACGCCGCACGGCACGCCCACGATCCGCAGGCGGAGGCCCACGCACTGACCAGCCTGGCGGTCATCGAGACGAGCCTGAGCCGGTACCGACCGGCCGCGGGGCTTCTCCGCCGAGCCCTGCAACAGTTCCGGCAGGCCGGCGACCAGGCGGGCGAAGCCCGCGCCTTGACCAACCTCGGCGTCGTCGAAGGAATACTGGGACACAACCAGCCCGCCGCCGACCACTACACGGAGGCCGTGGCCCTGTTCCAGCGGGCAGGTCACCGGACCGGCGAAGCCCATGCGCTGAACAACCTCGGCGACGTCGAGAGCCGGCTGGGCCGCACCGGGCAGGCCACCGAGCACTTCGCGCGGGCCCTCGCCCTCTTCCGGCAGCTTGACGACCACACCGGCGAGGCCTGGACGTTGACCTGCCTCGGCCAGGTCGAGGTCCGGATGGGCCGGTACGGGGAGGCGAGCGATCACCTCCAGCAGGCGCTGGTCCAATACCGGCAGCTCGCCAACCCCGTCGGCGAAGCCTGGACGCTGAACTACCTCGGCACCCTCCACACTCGTGCCGGCCGGGACACCGGACAGCATCAGCAGGCCATCGCCCTGTTCCGCGAGATCGGGGACCGCCGGGGAGAAGCCAGCGCGCTGAACGGTCTGGGCGAAGCCGCGCACACCACGGGCCGTCCGGCCGACGCTCTGGCCCACCACTCCGCCGCGAACGCGATCGCGGCGGACCTGGGCCTGCGTGAACAGCAGGCCCGTGCCCACGCCGGCCTCGGCAACGCCCACCGCGCGCAAGGCAGGGCCGGTCGAGCCCGGTCGCACTACCGGCGCGCGCTGGACGCCTACACCGACCTCGGCATGCCCGAGGCCGACGAAATCCGCACCCACCTTGCCGCCGACGAAAAGCGCAGCCGGACGACCTTGGCCGACCGCACCCGGTGACGATCGATTCGCGGCCCCCGGGGTGGGCCCCGCTCCGCGGGTTCGCGGGCCCGGCTCAGCCGCAGTCGAAGGTCTGCGCCGGGTCCCAGTTGGTACGCCACACGGTCGGCGCCGTGGTGACGCAGTTGTACTCGTAGTGCAGCCCGGCCCAGCCGGACTGGGAGGACATCAGGACGTCGTTGCGCCAGACCCGGAGGGTGATCATCCCCACGCCGCACGCCTCGTTCTCGGGGGGCTCGGCATCGGCGACGATCGTGGCGACCGGTTGCTGGCCGAGGCCGTGGTGTACCAGGCATTTGCCGCCGGCCGGTGTCGCGACGGCGGGCGCGGTGCCGGCCAGGGTCATTGCCAGCGCCGCCGTGCCGACGAGCGCGATGGTGCGGGTGGTCGTCTTCATGATCGGGTCAACCTCCGGATGATCGGCCATGGGTTTCCTGCCTGCCTCCGAGCGTGCATGGGTGCCAGGGGCCGCGACGCAATCCCGAACGATCCCGAACGCGGACTTCGGACGGCCAGGAGCTCATGTCCGTGGCCGGGGAGCGCGCCTGCTGCTGCCGCTGGTACCCACCTGCGGAAATTCCCGCGCTGCTCTGCCGGTGGCGGACCAGCTGCTGCGTCGCGGCCGGCGAGGCGCCGAGTGCGACGAACCGCGTAGGCCGATCGAGGTACCGGGCCCGTTAGTCGATCACCACTCTTGACAAGCGAGCGGAAAAGCACATACATGGACAATGGTTCAAACCACTCGGCAGGAGTTGAGCTACCGTGGTCAAGCTTGGTCGGATCACCGCGTTGCTGGCAGGCGCCGCCCTCTTGGCGGGCACGATGACGGGCACGAGTGCGGCGAGTACGTCCGCCGCGCCGCGCAAGACCGGGCCGATCAGCGTGGCCTACGTCGAGGTGAACAACAACAGCATGCTGAACGTGGGCAAGTACGCGCTCGCCCAAGGCGGCGGCAACGTGTTCGACATCGGCGTCATCTTCGCCGCCAACATCAACTACGACACCGCCACGAAGTCGGCCTACCTGTACTTCAACCCGAACGTGCAGAACGTCCTCAGCAACGTGAGCACCCAGGTCCGCCCGCTGCAGGCCAAAGGCATCAAGGTGATGTTGTCGGTCCTCGGCAACCACCAGGGTGCCGGGTTCGCCAACTTCCCGTCCCAGCAGGCGGCCGCCGCCTTCGCCAAACAGCTGTCCGACACCGTGACCAAGTACGGGCTCGACGGCATCGACTTCGACGACGAATACGCCGAGTACGGCAACAACGGCACCGGCCAGCCCAACGCCGGCTCCTTCGTCCACCTCGTCACGGCCCTGCGCGCCGCCATGCCCACCAAGCTGATCTCGCTGTACAACATCGGCCCATCGGCGTCACGGTTGTCCTACGGCGGCACCGACATCACCTCGAAGTTCAACTACGCCTGGAACCCCTACTACGGCACCTGGGGCGTACCGAACATCGGCCTCCCCAAATCCGGGCTCTCCCCCGCGGCAGTCCAGATCGCGGCGACGTCCACCAGCACCGCCGCCGGCCTCGCCCAGCGAACCGTGAACGAAGGCTACGGCGTGTACCTGACCTACAACCTCGGCGCCGCCGACGTACACACCTACCTCTCCAGCTTCACCAAACCCTTGTACGGCAAGGACGCCGTGCACACGAGCTAGTGTCGCGCGTCCGAAGTTCAGTGACAGCGGCCCGGTCCCCGAGCGCCCCAATGTGGCCTTGGTCGCGTTGAACGCACCGAAGGCCACATTGGGGCGCTCTTCCCGGACGTCAAACAACTTGCGACGCGCGACACTAGCGCCTCATCAAGGAACGTTGACGTTGTAACCGTGTCGAGCAGGCCCACGTCGACGATGACACCGGGCAGCCCGGCTGTGCACTCTGCATGACCTCACGAAGCTCACACCCGCCCGCGATCCTTGCGGAGACGCTCGGCTATCGGCGCGCCGTGGTGCGTGTCCGGCGGTGAGCCCGTCGGCTATACCTTGCTCGCCACCACCAGGTAGTTCTCGGCCCCAGGGTCGAACGTGCTCATCTCCGTCCGAAGGCCGACCCGGTGCAACTCCACTTCGAGCTCGTCGTATCGGTAGGGCCAGCACGACAGCAGTTCCGAGCGGACAAGAACCGACCCAGCCGCACCAACTTGCGCGATCGCGATCTCGATGTGGTGCTCCTCCTCCCAAAGCGGCGCGATCTCCCAGCGGTAGACCACGACGGCATCACGACCGTTCCGGCGGACGAGCCGATCACTGATGTCCAGCCGGGAACCTCTGGCCCTCACCAGTTCCCACGTGCGGGAAGTGAGCACCAAGCGCCCGCCACGGCGCAGAAGCCGTGACATCGACTCCAGAGCAGCACCCCTGCCTCTCGCGCCCACGGCATGGTGCAGCGAGTTGCCGACGCAGAACACCATGTCGAAAGTGGCGTCATCGAAATGGCCGGGCAACTCTTCCCAGTCCGCCCGCACTGTCCGGACAGCTGCCCCGAACTCCACAGACAACTCCGCAGTCCGGCGAACCATCGCTTCGCTGGCGTCAGTGGCGACAACCTGCATACCGAGACCGGCGAGGCCCACCGCCAACTGCCCGGTCCCGCACGAACAATCGAGGACGTGAGCATTGGACGGCAGAAGACCGACAACGTCATCGAACGACGCAGCGAACTCGGCCGGAGCCAGCCTCACGTCGGAGATGAGCCACTCGTACACCTCGGCAAGCGCCTCATAACCCGGCACAACCACTACCTCCGTCACGCGGCGGACTCACGGTGGCACATCAGTACATCAGCGGAGCAAGCCGGTCCACCAATGGTTTTGCAGGGCAACCCGTCCGCCCATGCCGCGAACCGAGCGCCACTTACCACGTCAACCTGCCGGTGTCGCGCTGCGCGGTTCAGTCACGCACGTTGTGCGCGCTCGACGCGGGCGAGCACCTTGTCCGAGATCCGCTGCAGCGTCCGCAGTTCGTTCGGGGTCAGGGCGTCGACGAACAGGTCCAGCACTCGGCCGACGTGTCCGGGTGCCGCGTCCGCCAGGTAGGCGTGGCCGGCGTCGGTCAGGATCGCCTGTGTGTACCTGCCGTTGTGCGGGTCGGGCTCGCGGCACACGAATCCGCGCTTCTCGAGCCGGCCGACCAGGTGCGACAGCCGCGAAAGCTCCGTGTTGGCCAGGACCGCGAGCTCGCTCATCCGCATCCGGCGCCCGGGCTGATCCGACAGGTGTGCCAGCACGTAGTACTCGATGAAGCTGAGCTTCGAATCCCGCTGGAGCTGCGACTCCAGGGCGGCGGGCAGCCTCTGAGCGAGCTTCATGAACCCGCGCCACGCCGCCAGCTGGTCACCGCTGAGCCAGCGCGGCCCGGACGCCCCGGGCTCCCGTGAGGCAGACATGCGCGCAGTGTACTGACCCGGCCATTGACTTGAACATTCATGTCAAGGCAGCTAGCGTGACACTTGAACATTCAAGTGAGAAGACGGTGAGGAACCTCCATGAACGACCTGAAGCTGGCCATCGTCCTCGGCAGCACCCGTCCCGGCCGCAAGGGCGAAGCGGTGGCGAACTGGGTGCTCGGCAAGGCCAAGGAGCGGCCGAACGCCGACTACGAGCTGATCGACCTGGTCGACTACCCGCTGCCGCACCTGGACGAGGCCGTGCCGGCGAGCCGGGGCGTGTACGCGGGCGAGCACACGAAGGCCTGGTCCGCCAAGATCGGCGAGTTCGACGGGTACGTCTTCGTCACCCCGGAGTACAACCACTCCACGTCCGGAGTGCTGAAGAACGCCATCGACTACCTCTACACCGAGTGGAACAACAAGGCCGCCGCCTTCGTCTCGTACGGCGCGCTCGGCGGCACGCGAGCGATCGAGCACCTGCGGGCCATCTCGAGCGAACTGCAACTGGCCCACGTGCGCCAGCAGCTGTCGTTCTCGTTGTTCACCGACTTCGAGAACTTCTCGGCCTTCGAGCCCTCCGCGCTGCACGACGGCGCCGCTTCCGTCCTGTTCGACCAGCTCGAGTCGTGGGCCGGCGCGCTCAAGACCGTCCGGAGCTGAGTTTCGATGAAGCTGTACGGGCTCGAGGAACACTTCGTCACCGCGGACGTGATCGAGGCGTGGCGGCGGCACGACCCCGATCTCGCCGAGCCGATGATGAAGTGGGCCGTCGCCAGTGACCTCACCCCGGCACTGCTGGACGTCGGCGGCGGACGCATCGCGGCCATGGACGACGCCGGGATCGACACGACGGTGCTGTCCCTCACGACGCCGGGACTGCAGAACCTCGACGCGGCGGAGGCGGTCGCCCTGCAGGCGCCCACAAACGACCTGATCGCCGCCGCCGTGCGCCGGCACCCCGGGCGTTTCCAGGGATTCGCGGCGCTCGCCACCTCCGCGCCGGCCGCCGCGGCCGACGAACTGCGGCGGGCGGTCACCGAACTCGGGCTCAACGGCACGCTGGTCAACGCCGGCTCGCGGGGCCGCGCTCTGGACGCGCCCGGATTCTGGGACGTCTACGAGGCCGCCGAGGACCTGCGCGCACCCGTTTACCTGCACCCCGGCGTTCCGGTCCCGGCCGTCACGGAGGCCTACTACCGGGGCTTCGGCGAGCCGGTGGACAGCATGCTGGCCACCGGTGCGTTCGGCTGGCACTACGACGCCGGCCTGACCATCCTCCGGATGATCGTCGCCGGCGTCTTCGACCGGTTCCCCGGCCTCCAGGTCATTCTGGGGCACTGGGGCGAGGTCGTGCTGTTCTACCTCGACCGCGTCGCGGCCATGGACAAGCTCGTCGCCCTGCGGCGCCCGATCGCCGAGTACTTCCGCTCGAACATCTTCATCACCCCCGGCGGCATCTCCAGCCACAAGTACCTGCGGTGGAGCCTGGAGACGGTGGGGGCCGAGCGGATCATGTACGCCTCCGACTACCCGTTCAACACCGAACGCGCCGGATCCGCGCGGCGTTTCCTGGACACGGCGCCGATCGACGAGGCCGGCCGCGAGCGGATCGCGCACCGGAACTGGGAAGAGCTCGTCGCCGGTATCCGCCGCTGATCACGATGGGGAGGGACATCGATCGCCGCGCACCACGACGCTGTGGCGGCGGCGACCCGGCTGATCCGGGCGTGATCAGCGGGCCAGCAGGTCCCGGATCGCTCCCGCGATCTCGTCCGGCGCCTCCTCGGCCATGAAGTGCCCCGCCCGGGTCAGCCGGTGGTCCAGGTCCGGCGCCCACGCCTTCCACACCCCCGCGGCGTCGTAACCCAGCTGCGCGCCCCAGTCCTGCTGGACGACCGTCACCGGCATGGCCAGCTGCGACCCGGCATCCAGGTCCGCCTGATCGTGCGTGACGTCGATACCGGCCGAGGCGCGGTAGTCCGCGACGATCGACGGCACCGCCGCCGCGCTCGCCCGCAGGTACTCCGCGCGCACCTCCGCCGGGATCGCGGCCGGATCATTGGCCCAGGCGTCGAGGAACGAACCGAAGAACGCGTCCGCGCTGGCCGCGATCATCGTCTCGGGCAAACCCGGCGGCTGCGCCATGAGGAACAGGTGGTAGCCGACCGCCGCCGGGACGCCGTGCAGGACGTTCCACATGTCCAGCGTCGGGACGACGTCGAGGATGCCCAGGTGCGAGACGGTCTCCGGGTGGTCCAAGCCCGCCCGGAACGCGACCAGGGCACCCCGGTCGTGCCCGACGAGGGCGAAGCGTTCGTGGCCGAGCGCGGCCGCCAGAGCCACCACGTCGGCGGCCATCGTGCGCTTGGCGTAGACGTCCTCGCCGGTGGCCGCCGGCTTGTCGCTGGCGCCGTAACCCCGCAGGTCGGGGCAGATCACCGTGTGCTCGCCGGCGAGCCGCTCGGCGACGTGCCGCCACATCAGGTGCGTCTGGGGGAACCCGTGCAGCAGGACCACCGGGCTGCCGCTGCCGCTGCCGCCGACCGCGGCAGCCAGCCCGACGCCGCCGGCACCGGGCAGGCGGACGTGGTCGAAACCGGGAATCGAGAGTGTCATCGAAGGCCGTCTTCCGGGTCGGGGAACTTGACCTGACCGAGCCTGAGCGACGGCGATCAGCAACGGATCAGTGCGCCCGGGCGCACCCGGCCTCCGGCACCGATGATGGGGGCATGCGAATCGACGTGCTCGGTGCCGTGCGGGCGCTGCGCGACGACGGCAGCCCGGTCGGCCTCGGCGGTCCCCGCCACCGCGAGGTGCTCGCCCGCCTCGTCGCCGCCGAAGGGCGGCTGGTCACGACCGACACCCTCGTCGGCGACCTGTGGGCCGAGCCACCGGCCCGCGCGGTCGGCGCGCTGCGGACGTTCGTCGCCGCGCTGCGCCGCGCCCTGGAACCCGGCCGGTCACCGCGCACCCCGCCGCGGGTGATCGTCACCGAAGGCCCCGGATACGCGCTGCGGCTGCCTCGCGAAGACGTCGACGTCCACCGGTTCGAAGACGCGCTCGCCCGCACCCGCCACTCCCCCGGCGCGGTGACCGAACTCAGCGCGGCGCTCGCGGCCTGGCGCGGCCCCGCCTACGCCGACGTGCCGGATTCGCCGTGGGCACAACGCGAACGGACCCGGCTGGACGAACTTCGGCTGGCGGCACTGGAACTGCGCGCCCGCATCCTCCTCGACACCGGGGACGGCGCCGACCTCGTCGCCGAACTCGGCGCGCACGTCACCGAACACCCGTGGCGCGAACCGGCCTGGGGGCTGCTGGCCCGCGCCTTGCACCAGGCCGGCCGCCAGGCCGACGCCTTGTCGACCCTCCGCCGCGCCCGCACGATGCTCGTCGACCAGCTCGGTCTCGATCCCGGCCCCGACCTGCAACGGCTGGAGACCGAGATCCTGACCGGGCCCGCTCACGGCACGCCGAACGCGTGGACCGGCCCCGGTGTCCGGCTCGGCCCACGCACCACCGTGGACCTCGCCCGCACCCTCGCGCTGGCCGGCGGCGACGCGCTCATCCACTCCCGGCGCGACCGCCTCGCCGCGATCCACGCCGCCGAACGCACCGGCGACCTGCGCCTGACCGCCCGGATCATCGGCGCCTACGACGTGCCCGCCATCTGGAGCCGCGCCGACGACCCCGAGCAGTCCCGGGCGGTCGTCACCGCCGCCGAACGCACGCTCACCCGGCTCGGCCCGGACGAGCCCGCCGACCTCCGGGCGCGTCTGCTGGCCACGATCGCCGTCGAAAGCCGCACCGCCGGCCTGGCCGCGGCCGAGCTGAGCCGCGCCCGGCAGGCCGCGCACCAAGCCGAAGCGCTGGCCCGGGAGCTGGGCGATCCCGCGTTGCTGGCGTTCGCGCTCAACGGCGTGTTCCTGCAATCCTTCGCCCACCCCGGCCTCGCGGCGGCGCGCGACGGGATCGGCACCGAGATCCTCGACCTGGCGACCCGGCACGACCTGCCGAACTTCGCGGTCCTCGGCCGGCTCGCCCGCCTGCAGTCCGCCTCGGCCCTCGGCGACCTGGACACCGCGGCCGCCCACGCGACGGCGGCCGAACAGCTCGCCGCCACCACCGAGGCCCCGCTCGTCGGCGTCCTCACCGCCTGGTTCCGAGCCCGCGTCACGGCCACCCGCAGCACCGAGCCCGGCGGACCGGCCCCCGCCACGGCCGCGGCGCAGTACCGCGCCGCCGAGGAGGCCCTCCGGTCCGCCGGAATGCCCGGACTGCACCGCGGTCTGTTCCCGCTCGCCCTGCTGGGATTGCGCCTGCTGCACGACCGTCCCGCCCCCACCGACCGGCACCTGGACTGGGGGCCGTACCTGCCCTGGGCACGTCCCCCCGTGCTGCTGGCCCAAGGCCGTGATGAGGAAGCCCGTGCTGCACTGGCCGCGGCGCCGGAGCCACCGCCCGACCACCTGCAGGAGGCGATGTGGTGCCTGACCGCCCACACCGCGGTCCGCCTCGGCGAACGCGAAGCCGCCGCGCGGGCCGCGGCCGCCCTGCACGCCGCGCACGCGGAAGACGCCGGCGGCGCCAGCGGACTGCTGACCCTGGGCCCGGTGGCGCGGTACCTGGCGAACGCGGAGACACTCGCCGGCCAGGTCGACCGGAGGAACGCTTCCGCAGAACGTGGTCGCCCGCGGTGAACGCCTCGCAGCAGCAGCTCGCACGCGGGCGGTGACCCCGGACGCGACGCTCGAGCAGGTGTGCCGGCGCGAACGGGAAGGCACGCCGACTTACCCCAGGAGCCGCGGCCGTCGCGCCGCACTGCGTCACCGGACAGCCGTGAAGCACGAGATTTTGCCGCGCCGTGCCACGGCGACGCTCAAGGGGTCGGCACCGTGGTGGCGATCCGGCCCGGGTGGTGCTTTCCCCCGGGTGGCGTAATCCGTCAGTTTCTGCCCGGAGTGCGGCGGGACGGTGTTAACTTCCGTCCGTCATCCGCTGCCCGAGCGAGGTGTTCGAGTCACAGTGACACTGCACACGGACAAGTTCGCCGCCTACCTGCGCATGCTGAAAGACCGCAGCGGGCAAGGCTATGAACGGCTCGGCAAGCAGGCCGGGGCCAGTGGCTCGAGCCTGCACCGGTACTGCTCCGGCAAGAGCGTCCCCGCCGACTACCGCGTCGTCCATTCGTTCGGCAAGGTCTGCGGCGCCTCCCCGGCGGAGCTGCGGGAACTGCACCAGCTGTGGGCCTTGGCCGACGCCGGCCGCGTCGACGAAGCGGAGCGGACCGGGACCGGTGAGGACACCACGCCGCCACGCCGCCGGCGGGCCTACGCCGCGACGGCCATCGCGGTCGTGGTGCTGCTGGCGGCCGGTTTGGTCTGGCTCACCGCCGACGCGTCCGCACCGGCGACCGGCCGGTACGCCGACCGGATGTTGTTCTCCCCGGGGTGCCAGCCGCCGGTCAGCATGGGGCAGCACGACGAGTGCGTCACCGAGGTGCAGAACCTGCTGGTCGCGGTTCACGGGCGGCTCTCGGTCGACGGCTCGTTCGGGCCGGAGACGCTGCGCCGGGTCACCGCGTTCCAGGTGCTGGCGGGCCTGCCCGCCCGCGGTGTGGTCGACGAGGCCACCAAAACCGCGCTGTACGACCGCCGGGCCAGCATGGCGACCTGGCCGGCGACCATGGTGGAGCAGCGGGTCCGGGCCGTGTTCACCGAAGCGCCGGACACCGCGGTCGCCATCGCGCGCTGCGCCTCGTTCCTCGATCCGCTCTGGGTGCTGCCGAACACGAACGGCAGCCGCAACTGGGGCGTCTTCCAGATCTCCGACGCCCGGCTGCTGGAGCTGGGCGGCTCGCCGCGGCAGGCGTTCGACCCCGTCTGGAACATCGATGCGGCGCACCGACTGTGGAGCGTGCGCCACGACTTCCACGACTGGCCGGCCTGCTCGGCGGCGCTGACGAGCCCGCCGCCGCACTGAGCCCGGCCGGGCGCCGGGAATCCCCAGGTTCCCCGGCGCCCCGGCCGCCTCAGACCGTGCCGTTCTCCCACCACCACGACCGGCCGAGGTCGGCCCGGCTGTCCACGTGCTGGTGGTCGGTGTTGTAGGTCTCCAGTCCGGAGAACCCGCACGTCTCGGCCTTCTGGTAGACGGTCTTGTTGGCCACGCCCGGCACGTTCAGGTCGGCGGCGGTGCCGTACAGGTGCATGCTGTCGCTCGCGCCGCCGATCTCCGCGTTGTGCGCGATGCTGCGGAACCCGGAGTTCACCGTGATCGGCTTGTTCCCGAGCTTCTTGCGCAGCGCCTCCAGCTTGTACATGCAGCGCCGGGCGTTCTCCTTGGCGGTGGCCGCGCCGACCTTGCCGCCGTTGAAGGTGCCGCTGTCGCGGTCGGTGAACTCGCTGAAGTTGAAGTGGACGGTGGACCCGTCGCTCTGCTCCAGCGCGTTGAGCGCGGCCTGGGTGCCCGGGCCGACCTGGGCGTCCGCGCCGAGGCCGTAGGCCGCCTGGAACCTGCGGACCGCCGCCGCGGTGCCGGGACCGAACTCGCCGTCGATCGAGACGCGGCTCTGGGCGGCGTGGTCGGCCGCCCAGCCGGCGACCCGGATCTGGAGCTCGGTGACGTCGGCGCCCGTGCTGCCCTCCTTCAGCGTGCGGGACCACGGGTAGGCCTGGGCGGTGCCGGTCAGCAGCAGCGGACTCACCGCGGCGGCCGCGCCGAGCACGACCGCGCCGCGGAGCACCGAGCGGCGGCTCATGGGGAGACTCATTCTCGTCCTTTCCTAGCGGGGATTTCAGCGGTTGGCGAGCTGGTCGAGGTCGGCCTGGGTGCCGTTGAAGACGTCGCCGGTGGCCGGTGCGGGGATGCCGGCGGGGATGGCCGCGTCGGTGTACTGCCACATCAGCCAGGTTTTCGAGCCGGCGGGCAGCGCCGGCTGCGTGACGGACTGCCGGTAGTCGGCGAGCTGCATCGGGTAGGCCGAAAGCGCCGTGGTGCCGCCCAGGCACGCGTCCAGGAACGACTTCTGGGTGTAGATGATCGGGGTCCGGCCGAACGCCGCCTGGACCTTGTCCAGCCACGCCTTGGCGTCGGCGACGGTGACGTGCGGCGGGCAGCCGCCGGAGCCGTCGTCCTTCCACTCCAGGTCGAACACGGGCGGCAGGTCGCCGGCGCGCTTGCCGGTGTACCCGGTGGCCTTCACGGCGGCGATGAACCGGTCGGCCTGCGCGCCGCCGGTGCCGGCCGCGGTGCCCGTGTAGAAGTGGTACGGCCCCACGGCCAGGCCGGCGTTGCGCGCGGCGGGCAGGTCGGTGGCCAGGTAGTCGTCGGTGACGTTCAGGCCGCGCGTCGCTTTGACGGTCGCGAATTCGACGCCGGACGCCTTCACCGCGCTCCAGTCGATCGGCGCGCCCCCGGGGTGCTGGTACTTCGCCGTGTCGACGCCGTCGATCGGGTGCCCGGCGGGCTTCGGCGGCGTGCAGTAGGTGTTGCGGCCGGACCAGTCGGTGACCTTCGCCCAGGTGGTGGGCCCGGCGACGCCGTCGGCACTGGCGTTGACGCAGTGCTGGAACTGGATCACGCGGGTGCGGGTGCCGTCTCCGAACTGGCCGTCGATCGTCAGCGGAGGGTAGTGCCCCGGCTCCATGGCGAGGTTGAGCCGGCACTGGAGTTCCTTGACGTCCGTGCCGCTGGCGCCGCTCTGCAGGGTCGGGCGGGCGGTGGAAAGGCCGCACACGACGCTCTGCGCGGCGTCGGCGGTGCCCTGGGTGGCGCACTTGCGCGGCCGCGCGGACCAGGAGTTGAGGGCGGCCCAGGTGTTCGGCCCGATCTGGCCGTCCACGCTCAGGGCGGCGCACTTCTGGAACACGCGGACCCGGGCTTCGGTCGCCGGGCCGAAGGAGCCGTCGGCGCCGACGGGCGTGTACCGGCTCGCCTTGGTCGCCAGGTTCAGTTCGCACTGCGCCTCGGCGACCGCGGCGCCGGTCGCCCCTTGTTTCAGGGTGGGCTGGGTACTGGTGTGCCCGCACACCGCAACGGGTTCGGCCGCAACCGCGGCTGCGGCGGGGAACACCAGCAGCACCGCGACGGCCAGAGCGAGTCTTTGCATGGCGAGAAGGCTGGCAGCGGCCGGGCCGCCGATCCCCCTCCGGCGGCCGACCCGGGACGCCGGGACGGTCCCACCCCGGTGGACCAGCGGGAACGCGACCCTCCTGGGACACGGCGGGGACGCTGAGCCGGCCGGGCTCGGTCCGGGTGCCGGGCTGTACCGCCGGATCATCGGAATTCGCGGCGCACAGAGGAGTTGACCGGCGGCCCGCGCGCTCCGCCTCGGACTGCCGCGGAACGACCTCGCTCCGCGGCGCGCCCGGCCCGAGGTCCGGACCGGCGCCAAAGTCCTCGACGGACACATCGTCCGGACACGCGACGCCGCCCGGCGCGGTCCCGCCCGCCGGGCGGCAGGCCTCCTGGCCTTCGCCGCCGCGACATGCGACTCACCTGCCGCACGCTGCAGCAGAGCCCGCGCCGAGCGGGCTCGCCGGATTCACTGGAAACAGCAGAGCCTCCCCGAGTCCCGCCGGCACCCATGCCGGCGGCAGCGAGATTCGGCAGTCGGGCGCCGAGATACCGACATTCGGCGGTAGATGGCGGTCCGACTTGTCTGATTGGATCACCTCAGCACGTTTTACAACGTTGTAAAAATGAAGGGTCCCGCCGATGAGAAGAGCCGCTTCCGTCTTCCTCGCCCTGCTCGTGGGGCTGGGCGTGGCGTCGGGAACGCCACCCGCCGGTGCCGCCGAGCCGGTGCACGGCTTGCAGGCCGAGTACTTCACCCCGTCGGCGCCGGGCGCGCACGACTTCGCGAACCTGGCCGGCACCGCGCTCGACGGTGAGGTCGACCACCCCGACCTGACCTCGGTCTTCGGTCTGGTCGCCGGGCGCACCGAGAACACGACCGCCCGGTGGACCGGGCAGCTCGCCGTGCCGCAGACCGGCGACTACACCTTCTACGCCATCGGTGACAACGGGTTCCGGCTCTTCATCGACGGCACGCCGGTGATCGACCACTGGGTCGGCGACTGGGACAAGGAGCAGACCAGCACGCCGGTCACGCTGACCGCCGGCAAGCAGTACGACTTCAAGCTGGAGATGTTCCAGGACACCGGCGGCGCCAACATGTTCCTGCGCTGGTCGAGCGCGGCCATCGCGAAGCAGATCGTGCCGCTCTCGGCGTTCACGCCGCCGGCCGGTTACCAGGTCGTGCCGCGCACGGCGGACATCTCCCGGGACGGCCGCACGCTCACGGCCGACTTCGACGGCCGCGTCTCGGGGACCGGCGACCTGAAAGACCACCTGCGCATCGAGGTCGACGCGACGCCGATGCCGGTCTCGGTCGTCACGGCGACCCGCACCCGGGCCACGATCCAGCTGGCCGAAAAGGTCCTGAAGGGCCAGCGGGTCACGCTCTACTACGACGGCGCGGGCGCGCTCGCGGTGAACGGCACGAAGATCGGCAAGGCCGGGCGCATCGTCGCGAACGCCTCGACCGAACGCCTCCGGACGCCGTGGGGCGAGAACGCCGACACGCGCCACCCGCTGCCGGAGTACCCGCGGCCACAGCTCGAGCGCGACAAGTGGGTCAACCTCAACGGCCCGTGGGAGTTCTCGGCCGCCAAGGAAGGCCAGCAGCCCACGTTCGGCAAGCGGCTGCCCGAGAAGGTGCTCGTGCCCTACCCGATCGAGTCGCAGCTCTCCGGGCTCGAACGGCACGAGGACCACATGTTCTACCGCCGCACGGTGACCGTCCCGCGTGACTGGAACATCGGCGGCGGGCAGCGCCTCAAGCTCAACTTCGGCGCGGTCGACTACCAGGCCAAGGTCTGGGTGAACGGCAAGCCCGTCGCGGAGCACACCGGCGGCTACACGGCGTTCAGCGCCGACATCACCGACGCCCTCAAGCGCGGTGACGAGCAGGAGATCGTCGTCGCCGTGACCGACACGACCGGGCCGTACCAGCCCAAGGGCAAGCAGTCCGCCAACCCCGGCGGCATCTTCTACACGCCGTCGTCGGGCATCTGGCAGACGGTGTGGCTGGAGCCGGTGGCGGCCCAGGGCATCGACGAGATCAAGACGACGCCCGACCTGACCACCAGCTCGCTGGCTGTCAACGTCAAGTCGTCGGGCAACGCCATCGTCACGGCGGTCGCCAAGGACGCGCGCGGCCGTCAGGTCGGCACGGTCAGCGGACCGGCGAACGCGAACCTGAAGCTGGCGGTGCCGAACCCGCACCTGTGGACGCCGGACGACCCGTACCTGTACCAGCTGGAGATCAAGCTGGGCGGCGACAAGGTCAAGAGCTACTTCGGCATGCGGTCCACCGGCATCACGAACGTCGGCGGCACGCCGAAGCTGACGCTCAACGGCAAGCCGTTCTTTTCGCTGATGCAGCTGGACCAGGGGTTCTACCCGGACGGCCTGAACACCGCGCCGAGCGACGAGGCCCTCGTCTTCGACCTGAAGGCGCAGAAGGACCTCGGCTTCAACGCCGTCCGCAAGCACATCAAGGTCGAGCCCGCCCGCTGGTACTACCACGCGGACCAGCTCGGATTGCTGGTGTGGCAGGACTTCGTGTCCGTCGAGGACGGCAACAACCCCGCGGCGCAGCAGGCGTGGCTCAGCCAGGGCCTGGAAGAGATGCACCAGCTGCAGAACTTCCCGTCCGTCTACGCCTGGATCGTGTTCAACGAAGGCTGGGGCGAGTGGGACAAGGCCGCGACCGGCCGGATCACCGACCAGGTCAAGGCCGCCGACCCGAGCCGGATCGTCAACGCCCACAGCGGGGTGAACTGCTGCGCCTCCAAGGGCGACTCGGGCGCGGGCGACGTCATCGACCACCACGACTACAACAACACCGACCCGGCCCGCTCCGACGGCAAGCGCGTCGCGATGGACGGCGAGCACGGCGGCTTCACGCTGCGCACGCCGGGTCACCAGTGGCCGGGTGCGCCGATCGCGATCTACAGCGGCGTGGCGGACAAGGCGGCGCTGACGGCGAAGTACGTCGACAACACCCGCACGTTCTACCTCGGCCAGGCTCGCGCCGAGCTGTCGGCGTCGGTCTACACGCAGGTCACCGACCTGGAAGGCGAGCTGAACGGGCTCTGGACGTACGACCGCAAGCGCCTCAAGGTCGACCCGGGTCCGGTCCGCGAGATCAACCGCCGGGTGATCGCGGCCGGTGCCGACGCGGGCAAGCCGTACCCGTACGCGGGCAAGGGTGCCTGGAACCTCGACGAGCGCCGGGGAACGACCGCGAGGGACTCCAGCGGCGGCGACAACCCGCTGACGCTCACCCCGGCCGGTGCCGCGTTCAAGGACGGCGCGCTGCAGTTCACCGGCGGCTCCGCCGACACCTACGGCCCGGTCGTCGACACGACCGGTGACTACACCGTCTCCGCGAAGGTGCGGCTCGACCAGGTGCCCGGCAACTACGCGACCGCGGTGAGCCAGGACGGCAGGGAGCGGGAAAGCCCCTTCTACCTCCAGTACGGGCAGGGCGCGTTCGCCTTCAGCACGCCCGGCGGCAACCGGGCCCGGTACGAAGTCGTCCCGGAGCTCGGCCGCTGGTACGAGCTCACGGGTGTGCGGGCCGGCAACGAGATCCGGCTCTACGTGGACGGTGTGAAGGTCGCGACGGCCCCGGCCGGGCCGGCCCTCGTCAGCACCGGCGCGTTCACGGTCGGACGGGCCAAGTACGACGGCCGCAACGTCGACTTCTGGCGCGGCGCGGTCGACGACGTCGCGGTGGCCGGCAAAGCGCTGACGGACGCGGAGGTGGGCCGGCTCCCCTGATCCCGGAAGGCGCACGTGGTGACCGGACGGCCGAAAGCCGGCTGTCCGGTCACCCGCCGCTCTGGCATGGGCGCACTCCCAGGGCCGCGCGTCCGGTTGTCCGGTGTGGACGGTGGGGGTCAGACCCGCGTGCGGCCGCCGTCGACGAACAACTCGCTGCCGGTGATGTAGCTGCTGTCGCCGGAGGCGAGGAACAGGGTGGCCGCGGCGACCTCCTCGGGTCGTCCGACGCGGCGCAGCGGGATGCCGGCGGCTTGGAAGGCTTCGGCGTCCGCTTGCCCCGGCCTGGTGCGAATGTAGCCGGGGCTGATGGCGTTCACGCGAATCCCCGCGGTCTGGCCTGCGTGCGCAGGAACTGCCGCCACGTCGGCATCTTCTTGCGGCCCCCACCGCGGTTTCCCTGGCCCTCTGTTCGATCGGCCCCGCGATCGCCTCGCCGGCAGGCGGACGCCCGGGCCGATCTGGACAGGTCCCGCCAACACGGTCCGCGACCGACCGCGTTGGTGGGAAATTTGCCGCCGAGCGTCTTGACGACACCCCAATGCGGGCGGTTTACTGGCAGTTGCCTCGATGGAACCGGTTCCGCGGCCGCCACCTGGAACACTCCAGCATCTCGGGTTGGTTGATGCCCCACTGCTTCGAACGTCACGCCCGTCGGTTCGCTCACGGGGCGTGACGAAGCTTCAGTGGTAAATCTGCCACCTCACCCGAATGCCGGTGCGAGCCGTGCGCTCGCCTCGGCGTATGGATCACGACCGACCAGGTGGGCTCGATGAGATCAAGGACGTTCTCCCGACCACGACGCGCCCCAGCGCCACAGCGCCACAGCACCACCGACCGCGCCCGAGGGGCGCATCCGCCGTTCGCACCGGCCGAGTGGTGTCCCGTGTCCGCGGAATCGAGTCATTCCCGCGGAACTCCGGCGCGGTCGCGGGGTAACACCATTCCCCGGCAGTAGACTGCCGTTTTCGCGAGCGATATCAAACGGCGTCCAGGCGTTTCAGCCGTTCATCGCTGTCAGCGCGATCGTGCGCTCCCTCGGCAACCGTGCCGCCTCCACGATTGCATTACTTCAGATCTTCGCAGTGCCTCTGCAACATTTCGCAACCAAAGTGAGGAGATTCCTATGCGAAATAGGTTAAACCGGGCTACCGGTTGTCGACCTCGACAGCCCCGGCTCCGGACCCGGGCCGTGCTCACCGCTGCCCTCGCTCTTGCGCTGGCCGGAAGCACCGCCTTCGTAGCCGGCGCGAGCGAAACCAACGAACCGGGCTCCGCTGCCGCTTCAGGCAACTCTGTCGCGGCGGATGCCGGCTGGGTGGACGTGGACCAGGCCCGGTACCAGCGCGAACTGACCGACTACCAGGGAATCGTGCCGCCACCGGTGCCGGCCGGGACGACGAGGGTCCCCGAGTTCCACACCGACTGCACGATCGCGAACGAAGCCAAGGACGACGCGATCGTCTTCCCCCGCTTGTCCGGCGCCTCCCACATGCACACGTTCTTCGGGCCGAGGAACGACGCGTTCATGACAACGGAAGCGCTGCTGGCCGCCGGGTCGACGACGTGCAACTCCCCTGGTGACAACGCCGCTTACTGGGTACCGCAGCTGCAGAGGAACGGTGTGGCCGTTCCGTTCAAGAGCATGCGCGTCTACTACGGTTCCCGGGTCTCCGACCCGTCGGCCGTCCGGCCGTTCCCGCCGGGACTGGTGATGGTGCAGGGTGATGCCAAGCTGCAGGTACCCACCCAGAAGGGTCAGGGAAACCAGTTCTGGTGCGCGGGCAGCGCCGAGGTCGGGCGGAGCGCCGACGGGAACTGGCCTGTTTGCGCTCCTGGCGGGAACCTGATCTACCAGCTCGTGTTCAAGGATTGCTGGGACGGCAAGCACATCGACTCACCCGACCACAAGTCGCACATGGGTGACCCGGTCGCCGGCAAGTGCCAGGGAAACTACCCGGTCGCAGTGCCGAACCTTTCGTACATGGTCAACTACGACATCCTGGGCGGCGACGGCCTCGCGCTGTCCTCGGGAATGGCGTCGTCGATGCACGGTGACTTCATGAACGGCTGGGACCACGTCAAACTGGCCGCACTGGTCAAGACCTGCCTGAACCAGAACGCGAAGTGCGGGACCACGCCGAGCTTCACCGGCGGCTGAGAGCGACGGCAAGTGGCCGCCGTGCCGTGCCGTCCCGATCGGCCGGCACGGCGGCCTCCGTCTCGGAATCCAGGGAGAAATGACGTGCTCTCACCCGAAAAATCACTCCAGGCTTGGCCGCTCGTGCGCGTGAGCGTGAGTGGAATGTTCGTTTTTCACGGAGCCGATACGCTTTTCGGCTTGTTCAGCGGAAGCCGAGGGTCGTGGGAGCCGGCAAGTGGTCGATCGACGAGCTCAGGACGCGGCGTCCCGCGCGCGGTGCGACCGGACGCCGCGTGGTGACGGCTCAACGTCCGGCCTGATCGCGCCGGCCCGCCACCCCGCCGGTGCAGCTATTCGACCAGCGCGGAGAGCCGGCCCTGTTCTTGCAGGACTCGCGAAGCGAGGCTCACGGTCTGCGGCTCTTTGCCGGACGACTTCTCGCCGAGCGCCAACCGTTCCTTTTGCTCCAGGTGATCGCGCAGGCACTTTTTGAGGTAGCCGTCGAAGTCCGCCTCGCGCAAAGCGCCGGCGTGCGCGATCTGGCTCGAGGAAACCATCCCGGGCATCTCCATTCCCTTGTGGGGGTTCTCCGCCGGGAGGCCGGCCTGATCGTGCAGCCGCCGCAGATCCAGCAGCTCCGATTTCGTCGAGGCGTCGGCCTTTCGACCGAGGTCGCGGGCAGCCGCGGTTCCGGTGTGACTGTCGACGAGGTCGAGCATCGGAACAAGCTGCTCGTCCATGGCTGTGGTGATCTCGATCCAAGCGCGGTCCGTGGTGGTGAACGACGACATCGCAGCAGGGGTCGATGTATTCGCGGACGAATTTCCGGAGTGATTGTGAACGCCACCAGCGCAGCCGGCGACGAAAACCATGCCGATGATGCCCAATCCGAGGAAAATGCGCATGTGTCGATTACATGCCATCCCCTTTGGCTGAGTCAACCTGTCTTCGTTCTTTTACCGCGAAAGGAGCTCAGTACACCGAACGCAGCAGTTCGGCGACTTCCGCCTCCGAGGGCAGGCGCGGCGCGTTCTCGGTGACGACGTCGGCGACCGCGGCCGCCGCTATCGCCGGGATGTCCTCGAGGGCGACGCCGAGTTCGCGCAACGGGCGCTTGATCCCGATCGCGCCCGAGATCTCATGAACCGCGAGAACCGCCGCGTCGGCCCAGTCCGCCGACGGTCCTACGTGCAGCGCGCGAGCCGTCACCTCGTACGCCGCCGCGGCGGCCGGTGCGCTGAACGCCATCACCTCCTCCAGCACCGCGGCCAGCGCGACACCGTGCGGGGTGCCCGTGTGCGCGGTCAGCGCGTGGCCGATGCCGTGGACCAGGCCGAGGCCGGACAACGTGAGCGCGTGCCCGGCCAGGTGCGCGCCGAGCATCAGCTCGGACCGCGCCTGCAGGTCTCCACCGTCGCGGTAGGCGATCGGCAACCAGCGGCCGACCAGGCCGACCGCCTGCGCGGCGTAGGCCGCCGAGAACGGCGTGGATCCCCGTGAGGCCAGGGATTCGATGCCGTGGACCAGGGCGTCCAAGCCGGTCGCCGCGGTGATCCGGGCGGGCAGCCCGAGGGTCAGTTCCGGGTCCAGCACGGCGATCCGCGGCTTGACCGAGGAGTGTCCGATGTAGACTTTCCGGCGCGCGCGGACGTCCTCGGTGACGCCGAACCCGTTGGTTTCCGCCCCGGTGCCGGCCGTCGTGGGGACGGCGATCAGCGGCAGGCCGTCGGAGGCGTCCCACAGCCGCTCGGCGTCCGCGGCCGAGGCGCCCGGGTTTCCGGCGAGCAGGGAGATGCCCTTGGCCGCGTCCAGTGCCGAACCGCCGCCCAGCGCGAGCACCACCGAATCTCCGAAACCGCGCAGCGCGGCGGCTCCGCGGTCGAGTTCCGCCGTGGACGGGTTCGGGCCGATGTCCTCGTGCACCGCGTGCTCGATCCCGGCGGCCGCGAGGATCTTCTCGACACGCTCGACGATCCCGGTGGCTCGCAACCCCCGGTCGGTGACCACGAAGACCCGGCTGTGGCCCAAGCCGTCGACGAAATCGGGCAGCTCGGCGACGACGCCGGGGCCGTATTCGGTGCGGCCGGCCGGCTCGACGGACAGGCGCATGCTGGTCTCCTCCTTCAGACGGCCGGGAAGCTGGGCAACGGCAGCCGGAAGTCCTGGCCGGCCCATGTTTCGTACAGGCGGATCGGGCTCATTTCCCCGGCGAGGTCGCCGTAGGCCGCTCGCGCGCGACAGAAGATCTGCTCGACGAGCGCGGAAAGCTCGGCCGGCACCCCGACGTCGCGGCCGAGGTCGGCGGCCAGGCCGAGGTCCTTGCAGGCCAGGACCATCGCGAACGAGTCGTCGTAGTCGCCGTCGGCCAGCACGGACAGCACGTCGTTCTCGAGGAAGTGCGACGCGGCCGGGCTCGCCAGCAGCGCCGAGCGCAGCACACCCAGGTCGACGCCCGCCTTGACGCCCATGGCCAGGACCTCGGACGCCGCCACCAGGTGGCAGAACCACAGCAGGTTGATCATCAGCTTGACGGTGTAGCCGTGCCCGGCCGCGCCGACGTGCAGGATCTTCTCCGGGTCGCCGAGGATTTCCAGCAGCGGCAGCACTTCGCGGAAGTCGCCCGCGTCGCCGCCCACGAAGATCTGCAGCAGGCCCGCCTCGGCTCCGCGCGCCATGCCGCTGACCGGCGCGTCGAGCCGCCGGACGCCGCGCGCGTCGAGGACCTCTTCGGCGACGCGCCGCGCCACCGCGGGCGTGGAAGTGGACATGTCGATCCAGAGCGCGCCCGGCGAGAGCGCTTCGGCCGCTCCGCCGCGCAGGAGGACGTCCTCGACGACGTGGGGTGCCGGGAGCATCGTGATGAGCACGTCGACGCCGTCCGCGCAGGTGGCGGGGCTGTCCACCCAGCGGGCACCCAGGTCGAGGTGTTCGAGCGCCGCCTCGGAGCGGACGTCGTGGACGGTGACGTCGTGGCCGGCGAGGATCAGGTGCCGGGCCATGGGCCGGCCCATGTTGCCGAGGCCGATGAATCCGATCTTCATGCTAGGTCTCCGGGAGGTTGAGCCAGGTGGTCTTGAGAGCGGTGTAGGCGTCGAGGGCGTGCAACGACCTGTCGCGGCCGGCGCCGGTGGCCTTGAAGCCGCCGAAGGGGGTGATGACGTCGCCGGCGTCGAAGGTGTTGATCCACACCGTGCCGGCGCGCAGCCGCTTCGCGACCCGGTGGGCCGTCGTGACGTCGCGGGTCCAGACCGACGCGACCAGGCCGAAGTCCGTGTCGTTGGCCAGCCGGACGCCTTCCTCCGGCGAACCGTCGTAGGTCAGCACGGACAGCACCGGCCCGAAGACCTCGGCACGCTCGATCGTCGTTCCAGGCCGGACATCGTCCACGATGGTCGGTTCCATCGCGAGACCGTCGCACCGGCCGCCGAGCACGATCCTCCCGCCCTCGGCCCGGGCGGTGTCGAGGTAGCCGAGGACGCGGTCGCGCTGGACGTCGTCGACGAGCGGGCCGAGCACGGTCGCCGGGTCGAGCGGGTCGCCGGGCCGGAACGTCTCCCCGGTGAGCTTCACGAGCTCGCCGAGCAGGTCGTCCTTGAGCGCGGTGGGCACGATCACCCGGGAGCCGGCGTTGCACGTCTGGCCGGCGTTGTAGAAGATGCCCCACGCGACCGCCGACGCCGCGGCGGGCAGGTCCGCGTCCGGCAGGATCAGCTGCGGTGACTTGCCGCCGGCCTCGACCGCCACCTGCTTGCCGTTGGACTCCCCGGCGTAGACCTGGAACAGCCGTGCGACTTCGGCGGAGCCGGTGAAGGCGATCTTGTCCACGCCGGGATGCCGCCCGAGGGCCTGCCCGACGACCTCGCCGCGGCCCGGGACGACGTTGAGCACGCCGTCCGGCAGGCCGGCCTCGCTCGCCAGCCTCGCCAGGAGCAGCGCGGCCAGCGACGTCTGCTCGGCGGGCTTGAGCACCACCGAGTTGCCGGTGGCCAGGGCCGGGCCGAGCTTCCAGGACGCGATGAGCAGGGCGTAGTTCCACGGCACGACCGCGCCGACGACGCCGAGCGGCTCGCGCGTGATCCACGCCAGCGCGTCGCCCGGTGTCGGCGCGAGTTGGTCGTAGGTCTTGTCGATCGTCTCGGCGTACCAGGCGATCGTCTCGGCGGTCTTGGCGACGTCGACGCGCTGCGACTCGCTGATCGGCTTGCCCATTTCGAGGGTGTCGAGCAGGGCCAGCTCCGCGCTGTGCGCGGTGATCGCCTCGGCCCAGCGCAGCAGGATCCACTTGCGCTCCCGGGGCGGCAGGTCGCGCCAGCGTCCGTCCTCGAAGGACTCGCGCGCCGCCCGCACGGCCCGGTCGACGTCCTCGGCACTGCCCGCCGGGAGGTGCGCGAGCACGCGGCCGTCCCGGGGAGAAACGCTCGGGAACGTCTCGTCCGAAGTGGACTCGACGTGCCGGCCGCCGAGGAACGGCCGGGTCTCGGGCGTCAGCCGCTCCGCCGCCGCGAGCCAGTCCTGGTGGGTCAGATCCGCCACCGTTGCACCGCCTTCTCGTCGAGGTCGATCCCCAGGCCGGGCTTCTGCGGGACCTCCAGTTCGCCGGCCGCGGTGATCATCACCGGTTCGGCGAGCATGAAGTCGCGGCGCTCGGGCGTCCACCCCGGCGGGTCCCAGGGGAATTCGAAGAACGGACCGCCGCCGACCCCGGCCGAGACGTGCAGGTTGGCCAGCACGCCGATGCCGTTGGTCCAGCTGTGCGGGGTGAACGCGCGGTGCTTGAGCTGGGCGAGCTCGGCCAGCGTCCGGGCCCGGTGCATGCCGGCCGCCAGCACGACGTCCATCTGGTAGACGTCGAGGACGTCTTCTTCGAGGTAGCGCAGCAGCTCCGGCACCGAATGGTGCATCTCCCCCGCCGCGATCCGCACGCCGGGGTTTTCCGCGCGGAGCGCCTTGAAGCCGGCTATGTCGTTGTACGGCAACGGTTCTTCGACCCAGAACACGTCCAGCTCGGCCAGCCGGCGCACCAGTTTGCGGGTCTTCACCAGGTCCGACGCGGGTGCGGTGTCGCCGGCCATCCGCCAGGACTGGTTGAGGTCGACCATGATGCCGAAGTCCGGGCCGAGGGCGTCGCGGACGGCGGTCACGGCGGCGACACCCTCGTCGGCGCGGTCCCGGTCGATCCGGATCTTCATCGCCCGGAACCCGGCCTCGCGGGCCCGCAGGGCCGTCTCCGCGCGTTCGGCCGGCGGCTTGAGCTCGGCCGAAGAGGCGTACGCGGGCAGCGAACGGGCGGAGTTCCCGAACAGCGTCGCGACCGGCAGGCCGGCGACCTGGCCGATGATGTCCCAGAGCGCGGCTTCGAGGGGCCAGTAGCGGCCGCCGTGGAAGTTGGCGGTCTCGATGGCCTTGACGTGCCGCACGATGTCCAGGGGGTCTTCGCCGAGGAACAGGTGCTCGACGGCCTCGAAGCCGGCCATGGTGTCGCCGGAGCCGATGCCGGTGACGCCGTCGTCGGTGTGCACCCGCACGATCGTGGCGTCGAAGTGCCGTCGCGGTTCCGGATCCCAGGCCGCGGCGAGCGGCGGGGCCAGCTCCAGCCGCAGCCGGTCGAGGGCGATGGCGGTGATCTTCATCGGATGGCCGCCAGCTCGGGCGCGGTGCGGGCCAGCACCTCCGGGTCCGGCGCGTAGAACGGGTTGGCCGGCCCGGTGCGCGCGGCGTCGAGCACGACGTCGATCGTCGGTGTGCCGAGCACCGCGGCGCGGATCGCCCGGAAGGCCGCGAGACGCTGGTTCGCGAAGGCCTCGTCGAGGTCGTTCACGTCGGGGTTCACCCAGATCGCGGCGATGACCAGCAGCGCGCCGGCCTCGCCCGCGGGCAGGTCGCCGGCCTCGACGGCGTCGGCCACGCCCCGGGCGAGCCCGGCCTGCGCGGCGCCCCAGGTGGCCCGCTGGTGCAGGCCGGTCCCGGCGGCGGCCTTGGGCACGAAGAGCGTCGGCGGCTGCACCGGCACGGACGGGCGCAGCACGGTCACGAACGGCACGTGGCCCGCGCTCGGCGTGGCCAGCGCGGTCGCCCACGCGGCTTCCACCGGGCCGCCCCGGCGACCCAGCACGATGTTCGTGTGGGCGGCGTTGGCGCCCTCGCCGACGAAGGCTTCGCCGATGAGCGCGGTGGACGCGAAAGTCATGGGGGCTCCAGGTCGATGGGGAGTGCGGCGGGATCGACGGTAGGAGCGCGCGGAAACCGCGGACAAGGTCCGGCCGGACATTGCAACGCGGGTTGCGCTGACGCCAACTCGCGCGCTCGCGGACGGTTGCTAATTTCGGGGACATGACACTCCCGGACGACGGGGCCCGGCAGCAGGGGCACGGCCTGCGCCGCGACCTGGACCTGCTGGAGGCACTCGCCTCCCCCGAGGCCCAGCGCGCCGGCGAACTGGGTGTCGTCCGCCTCGCCCAGCTCACCGGCCGGGAGAAGAGCCAGGTCTCGCGGGCCCTCAAGGCCCTCGCCGAGGAAGGCATCGTCGAGCGCGACCCGGACACGCTGGGCTACCGGCTCGGCTGGCGGCTGTTCTCCCTGGTCGCCCGGACGGTCGAGGACCGGCTGGCCCGGGCCGCCGAGCCGGTGATGCGGGAGCTGTCGGCCGAGCTCGAGGAAACCAGCCACCTCTGCGTCCTGCGCGACCAGGAGGTCCTGACGCTGCTGTCGGTGTCCGGGCACTCCTTCCGGGTGCACGGCTGGGAGGGCCGCGGGGTACCGGCCCACTGCACGTCGGCCGGCCGTGTCCTGCTGCTCGACGCCACCCCCGACGAGCTCTACGTCCGCTTCCCGGCCCTGGCCGACGACCGGCCACGGTCCGAAGTGCACTCACTGCCCGAGCTGTGGGCGAAGATCGAGCAAACCCGGCGGGACGGCTACGCCCGCGTCCGGGAGGAGTTCGAGGCCGGTCTGGTCGGGGTCTCGGCGCCGATCCGCGACTTCCGCGGCCGGGTCGTCGCCGCGGTGAACATCTCCGCTCCCGCCGAACGGCTCGGCGAACGCCTCGACACCGCGGGCCGGATCACCGCGAAGGCGGCGGCGAAGGTGTCCGCGCACCTCGGCTGGGAAGCCCGCCCGGAGCCACCGCCCGCGGCCCGGCTCACCTGAGTCGCCCGTTGTGGCGTTGTTATTTTTAGCGGTTCGACACAAGTACGTTTCGTCGGCCCAGCGCCGATTAGGCTGATCGCCGCTTGTGAAATGAGCCGAATTCCGCAATGGACACTTGGCTTGGCGAGCAAGGCTCGGATGATCCTTCGGCGCAACTCGTCGAGGGCGTAACGGATCGGCAGGTCGGTCGCTGCCTCGAGGCGACGAGTATGCGATCATGGGAGCCGCAAGATTCCCCGTCAGCCCCACTCCCCCAGACGGAGCAATTCCCAGGAAGTCACCTTCTCCGCGCTCGCCGCGGTGAAGGCGGTCCGTGCTGCGGTCGAATTGTTCGCACCGGTCGACGGTGACCATTCGGAAGGGCTGTTCGAACGTTGGAGGTTCGGTGGTGATGCCCCCTGGGCACCGGAAGGACGAGCAGCTCTCGGTGGAAGAACTTCTTCGTACCGCGGGACAGCGCGCGCGAAGGACGACCGGCGCGGAAGCCCCTGGCCGCGGTGTCATCGACGCCTCTCCCGAAAGGCGGGAACCCGGCAGCCGCCAAGGGAAAGACCTGGCTCATCGGGCTCCCGCGAAGCGGCGCAGGAGCGTACAAGCCGCGGTGGCCCTCGGCGTCACGGCTGTCGTCTGTGGAGTCGTCGCCTGGATCGGCGCCACGGCGGCTCCGTCGAACCCGCCGCACTCCGGATTCCCCTTCGTGTCCCTGCCGCGGGCGACCGCGACCCCGGGCCCGTCTTCCCCGAGTTCCGCGGATACGGTGCTGGCCGCCGACTCGTCGAGCACCACCGGATCCCCCGTGCCGGCACCCTCTCACCCGGCCAAGCCGGTCTCGGAAAGCGCTACCCGCACCCCGGCAACACCGCCGTCGACGGAGCGGAGCCGGCCGAGCGCGCCGAACTCCGCCACCAGCCCGGGCAGCGCGCCGATGACCCCGCCGGGCCGGCCGAGCTGCTCGGTCCACTTCGCGATCGAACATTCCTGGCCGAACGGTTTCACCGCTTCGGCGACGATCACGAATCGCGGATCCGACACTCTTCGCTCGTGGTCACTGGCCATGACGTTCACCGCCGGTCAGCGACTGACCGAAGGCTGGAACGGCACCTGGACCCAACGCGGGAACCGGCTGACCGCCCTGGCTCCGTCCTGGAAAACGGATCTCCAGCCGGGCGAAGCGTTCACGACGGGGTTCAACGGATCATCCGCCGCCTCGAACCCCGCTCCGACCGGGTTCACCGTGAACGGGGCCGCCTGTCCGGCCGGCTGAACGGGGTTCCTCGCGCTCGGCGCGTCACCGGAACCCGTCCGCGGTCGACGAAGTCGACCAACCAGGTGAAGCTGTCTTCGACGTCCGCGTCGATCCGGAACCCGCTGGCCGCTTCCAGTGTCGCGAATCCGTGCAGCATCGCCGCCCGCTAAGCCAGCACCCGGCCGAGCGCCGCGGTCAGCGGGTCCTCAGGCCCGGCCGGGGGCAGGTCAGCGACGATCTTCTCGCCTTCTGCACGAGGGTCGGCCCCATCGGGGTCGGCGCTGCCCTCGATGATCAAAACCGGGCACTTCACGTTGCCCAACTGCTCACCAGCGTCAGCCGGGCTGGTCTTGCACATCGCCTGCAGCACCTGCATCCGGCCGGGCTCACTCAACTTCGCCTCGATCCGGGCCAGTCAATACCGGGCCGCGCGACGAGACCGCGCCTGTCCAGGGCTCGGCGTCATGCGTCCGGGTCCGGGGTGATTCCGGTGGCGGTGGCCGTGGCGTGCCAAAGCTCGCCGGCGAGCGCCGGGTCCTGCGCGGCCGCCGAGCGGCGTGCGGGTCCGGCCGGGCCGCGGATCTCGAACGGCCCGGTGGGGCCCAGGTAATCGCCACCGCGCACCGGGCCGGTGGCCGCGAGCAGCTGGGGCCGGATCCCGGCGGCGACCGGCTGGGACACCCAGCGGTCCGGCAGCACGAGCAGGCGGGCTTTCCACGTGTTGCCGCGGGCGAGGGCGTTGTTCAGCAGGTCCGAGGCCGTCAGCCCGGGGTGGGCGGCGATCGACAGCACCGGGTCGCCGGCGAGCCGCAACCGCCGGTCGAGTTCGGCGGAGAACAGCACGTTCGCCAGTTTCGAGGCCCCGTAGGCCCGCGTGGGCGAATAGCGCCGGCGCTCCCAGTCCAGGTCGGTCAGATCGAGCCCGCCGGTGCGGTGGGCCAGGCTCGACGTCGTCACCACCCGGGAGGGCCGCCCGAGGGTTCCGGCGGCCCGCAGCGCCGGCATCAGCAGCCAGGTCAGCGCGGCCGGGCCGAGGTGATTGGTCCCAAACTGCAGCTCGAACCCGTCGCGGGTCCGCGCGTGCGGCCCCAGCGACACGGCGGCGTTGTTGACCAGCACGTCGACCCGGTCTCCGGTGCGGTCCCGGATGTCCGCGGCGGCGGCGCGCACCGAGGCGAGGTCGGCCAGGTCGAGCAGCACGGACTCGGCCGATCCGGGGCCCTCGAAGCCCGCCCTCACCCGCTCGACGGCGGCCGCGCCGCGCTCGGCGTCGCGAACGGTCATCAGGACGCGGGCACCGGCTGCCGCCAGTGCACCGGAGAGGGCGAAGCCGAGGCCGGAGGTCGTCCCGGTGACGACGATTGTGCGTCCCGTGAGATCGGGCAACTCATATGACAGTGTCATATCAACGACTGTCCTGAACTCGGCTGACATTGTCAAATAGACTGACCCGCATGACCCGAGCCGCGAGCGCCGCAGCCACCCGAGACGCTCTCGTCCGTGCTGCCTCCGAGCTGCTGGACGAGGGTGGACCGGCCGCGGTGACCCTCCGCGCGGTCGGAGCGCGAGCCGGAGTTTCGCGTGGCGCCCCCTACGGCCACTTCGAGAACAAGGAGCACTTGCTGACGCAGCTCGCGATCAACGCGTGGAACTCGCTGGCGGACGACGTCGAGCAAGCACGCGCGGACGCCGGCACCGCTGCCGAGGCACGGCTCGAGTGGGGCATCCTGACGCTGATCGGGCTCGCCCGGCGGCAGCCGCACCGGTACGCGCTGATGTTCAGCACCCCGGCGGACACGCCGGCCGCCGCCGAGGCCGCGAGCCGCCTCGAAAAGGAGTTTCTCGTCCTGGTCGCGGACGTGGTCGGCGAAGCCGACGCAGGCCGCTACGGCGCCCTGCTGATGTCGAGCGCGCACGGTATCGCGGGGATGGAACTCAGCGGTCACCTGGCGAAGGACACGTGGCGGGTCAGCGTGGAGCAGCTCGTGCGCCTGCTCGTCGACGCGATCCGGCCCGGCGGCGGGGATCGCGCTCCCCAGCAATGAGGCACTTGTCTCGTACGATGCGGCGATGAGCTACTCAGCGGATCCGCGAGCGGTGCGCAGCCGGGAGGCGATGCTCGCCGCAGCCCGGCGGCTGCTGGCCGAGGAGGGCCTCGACGCGGTCACGCACCAGCGAGTCGCTCAGGAAGCCGGTGTCGGCCGGGCCACCGTCTACCGGCACTGGCCCCGGACCGACCAGCTGCTGCTCGATGCCATGGGCGGCGCCGACCTTCCGCTGTTCCGCACCCCGGAGACGCCCGTTCGCCGGTGGCTGCGGCAAGAGCTTCGGCAGATGGCCGACGAGCTCGCCATCCCCGCCGTCGCCGCCGTTTCGCTGACGCTGGCGCAATCCGCACTCACGGATGCCCAGATCACGCACCCCCACGACGAGTCCGTCAAGACGATCACCGAACGGATCCACGCCGCCATCCGATCGGCCGTCGCCGCCGGCGAACTGGAAGCCGACATCGAGCCCGCCGACTTGACGGCGATGCTCGTGGGACCGATCGTCTACCGCACGACCATGCAGCGAGCCCCGGCCTCCGACGACTTCCTCGGCCGGCTCGTGGACAGCGTGGGAACCTGGCACGACCAGACGGGTTAGCTCGTCCCCGCGATGGCGATGACGGCGAAGGCGAAATGAGCCACCATCGCGATGACCCGGATCCCATCGGTTCGCACCAGCCGGGCAATGGCGGCCCGATCGGCGGTTTTCCGGATGTGCAGCTGAATCGGAAGCTGAATGAGAACGAACGAAATCCAGGACGTCGTCAACGCCGCCAAACCGGCCCACAGCGGCCAATCCGGGACGGCATCCGGCGCTCCGGCGAGCATGACGACCACCAGCGCGGTCAACAGGGTTTTCGGGACCACATAGACGATGCCGCTGCCGTGCCCCTGGGTCGTCTGGACGGACCGGAACTCCTCGGCGCCGACAGCCGGCCACCCGGAGAAAACCGCGAAATGCTCCATCAGGCAGCCGGCCAGGCAATAAGCGGACAACATGCCGTAAACCAGCAACCATGCTTGAACGGACAACGACAATCCCCTCGGGCACCCACTGCGAGACAGTCGTCTCACAGTGCGGATTCTGACATGGCGGACGTTGTGAGTCAACCGTCTCATAGACTCCGGCGGGTGACCGTCGCCGCGGTCGGGTCGTTGTCGACGCGGTGTGCCGGTTCGGCTGGATGAGGCAGTCAAGTTCGGCGCCCGGCCGGTAAACTCGGCCTGAGAGCGCTTCCAGAACCGGCTTGATTCGCCACGCCCACCGCCGTGCCCGTCCCATCGCCTGTTCTCGGAGGAACGCCGATGCACACCATCCGCCGATCCCGCCTCACCGCCGTCGCCGGTGTCTTGACCGTCGTGGCCGCCGCCGTCACCGTCACCGTCGGCGCGGTGCCCGCCGCCCGAGCCGCAGCCGGCTGCCGGGTCGACTACGCGGTCGCCAGCCAGTGGCCGGGCGGCTTCAGCGCGAACGTCGACGTCACCAACCTCGGCGATCCGGTCGCGAGCTGGCAGCTGACCTGGACGTTCGCCGCCGGTCAGCGCGTCACCCAGCTCTGGAACGGCACCGCCACCCAGTCCGGCGACCGGGTGACCGTCGCCAACGCCGCCTGGAACGGCTCCCTCGGCACCGGCGCGAGCACCCGGCTCGGGTTCACCGGCTCGTCGACCGGCTCCAACCCGGTCCCCACCGGCTTCGCCGTCAACGGCGCCCCGTGCGGCGGCCCGGTGCCCCCGACGACGACCACGTCGCCACCACCGGTGGACGCGCTGGCCGGGGCGTACACGGTGGGCCGGGTGAAGCCCACGGCGAGTGCCGCGCAGTACACCTGGCCCGGCATCTCCTTCGAGGGCCGCTTCCGCGGCACCGGCGTGGACGTCGTGCTCAACGACGCCCAGAACGACTACGACATCCAGGTCGACGGCACCACGGTCGCCACACTGGTCACCCCGGGCCGCACCACCCGCCAGATCCGGGGACTGACCGACGCCGAACACAGCGTGCGGCTGGTCAAACGGACCGAAAGCCCGTGGGTCGCCGGCGAGTTCGACGGTTTCGTCGCGGCACCCGGCGGGGAGATCCTCGCGAAACCCGCCGCCCGCAGCCGGCAGATCGAGTTCATCGGCGACTCCCTGACCGCGGGCTACGGCGATCTCTCCACCACCCGCGACTGCTCGGCCAACGGCGGGATCGACCGCAACACCAACACCGACATCAGCTACGGCGCCCTCGCCGCCCGCGGCCTGAACGCCGACTACCAGGTCAACGCCTACTCCGGTCGCGGCATGGTGCGTAACTACAACGGCGGCGAACCCGGCACCGACTACCGCACCTACTACGACCGCACCCTGCAGAACGTCTCCACCGAAACGTGGCCGGTCCCCGCCACCTGGCGGCCGCAACTGGTCGTGGTCGCGCTGGGCACCAACGACTTCAGCACCGCCCTGCACTCCGGTGAGCCCTGGCCCACCGCCGACAGCCTCAACGCCGCCTACAAGAACGCCTACCAAGGCTTCCTCGACAAGCTCCGCGCCCGGTACGGCGCCGGCACGATCATCGTCGTCGGCGCGACGAACCTGTTCGCCGGCCAGGCTCAGCAGGTCGTCTCGGATCGCAACGCCCAAGGCGACAGCCGGGTCCGGTTCTGGAACTTCGACGATCCGCGCCTGGACCACCTCGGGTGCGACTGGCACTTCTCCCGCAACGACCACCGGATCATCTCCGGGCTGCTCACCGACTACATCGCCACCCTCCCGCTCACCTGGTGAGCCCCGCTCGGGTGCACGGTGGGCCGTACCGGCGGTGTTCCCAAGGCCGATCGCCGCCACGGCCCGGGAGTGAACCGGCCGTGGCGGCGATCGGCGGGGCGCCGCCGCTTCGGCGTCCCCCGCCGCCGGGTCCAGTGGGCCCGACGCGGTATCGAGTTTTGCGCGGACATGGCTGTCGCCGCCGCGAGCAGGCTCGCGACGGCGACGTTCCGGACCTGCCCGCAAGAGGATTTCAGGCGGGACCGGACGGATTCCTTACTTGTTGGTGCCCGGCGTCAGCACCTTGTCGATCACGAAGACCGTGGCGTTCTTGGTGGGGATGTTGCCGCACAGGATCTTCGCGCCGTTGATCGTCATGTTGTCGCCCGAGCCCTCGATCTTCACCGGGCCACCGGCGGTGTTGAGCGAGTCGACCGAACCGGCCGAGGCGAGGCCCTTGGCGTCGTAGCGCTTGCCGACGACGTGGTACTGCAGGATCGGCGCCAGCTCGGCGGGCTTGCCGGCCAGCTCGTTGAACTTGGCGTCACCCAGCGCGGCGAACGCCGGGTCGGCCGGCGCGAAGACCGTGATGGCCTCCTGGCTGTTGAGCGTGTCCACCAGGTTGGTGGCCTTGACCGCCGCCACCAGCTTGGTCAGCAGCGGGTTCGTCGACGCCGCCGAAGCGACCGGCTGCGGGCCCATCGAGTCCAGCGAACCGGGCGCGGACCCCTGCGGCAGCTGCGAACACGCCGGGCCGAAGACGTCGGCGTTGGTCGTCACGCCATCGGTGGCGGCCATGCTGGAGGACGGCGCGGCCATCGACGAAGAAGGAGCCGGAGCCGGGGCGCTGGAGCTGCCCGACGACGCGGTGCCATTGCTGCCGCACGCGGTCAGCGCGAGGGCGGCGGCCGCGGTCATGCCGATACCAGCGATACGAAGCTTGTTCACGGAAATCACTCCAAGAGGGGAATCAAAAGCGGCTGTCCCGTGCGGGAAATTTGCTGTCTGCCGGTAATTCGGGGCCCGGCCCGAGCCGGATTGGTCGGGCGGGAAAACTTTTTGTCAGGCCGCGGTGAAGGTGACGTTGTGCCAGCCGGTGGCCCCGTCGGGGACGGTGCCGGCGCGCATGTCGGTCTGCGTGTAGCCGGTTTTGTCGGTGGCCCGGCAGAACACCTGGTGCACCCCGGCCGGGATGTCGACCTCGGTCCACCACATCCGCCAGGTGTTCAGGTTGACCTGCTGGGACAGCGTCGTTTCCCGCCACGGTCCCTGGTCGACGCGGACCTCGACCTTCTCGATACCCGTGTGCTGCGCCCACGCCACGCCGGCGACCCGCACCTTCCCCACCTTGACGTTGGCGAAACCGCGGTGCGAATCGATCCGGGATTCCGTCTTGATCGGGGCCTCCTGGCTCCAGCCGCGTTTGAGCCAGTACGCTTTGCGCGCGGCCCAGGTGGTGACTTCGATGTCCACGACCCATTTCGTCGCCGACACATAGCCGTACAGGCCGGGTGTGACGAGCCGGGCGGGGAAGCCGTGTTCCAGCGGCAGCGGTTCGCCGTTCATGCCGATCGCCAGCATCGCCCCGCGGCCCCGGTCCTGGGCCGCCGCGACCGGGGTGCCGGAGGTCCAGCCGTCCACGCTGGTGCAGTACAGCTGCTCGGCGCCGGGTTTCACGCCGGCTTCGGCGAGCAGGTCGGCCAGGTCGACGCCGAGGAAGTTCGACGTCGACACGTAGTCGCCGCCCACTTCGTTGGACACGCACGTCATGGTCACCGTGCGCTCGATCAGTGGCCGGTTGCGGATGTCCTCGTAGCGGTAACGGATTTCGCGGTCGACCATGCCGTGCAGCCGCAGCGTCCAGTCTTCGGCCCGCAGCTGCGGCACCGACAACGCGGTGTCCACCCGGTAGAAGTTCGCGTTCGGCGTCAGGAACGGCGGGGTGCCGAGCTTGGCGAAGTCGGCGTCGGCGGGAATGGCCGGCGCGGTCCGCGCGGGGACGAGCTTGCCGATCGCCTCCCGTGACGCCGTCGCGTCCCGGGCCGAGCTGATCAGCTGCCCGCCCAGGCCCATCGCGCCGGCTCCGACGACGACGCCGGCGCCGCCGAGGAGGAAGGACCGCCGGGACGTACCGCTCTTCTCCCCTGCTCCGGATTCTCGCCACACCCGCGGGGCGATCCGGTGCAGGAGCAGGAAAACCGCGACTCCGACGAGCAGGCTGGCGGCCGGCGCCAGCAACGCCACGCTCGTCAGGTCCGGGCGCTGGGACACGGCGAAGCCGCCGAGCAGGCCGAACAGGACGATGACGATCGTCCCGGGCACCGGCGAGCGGCGCGACAGCACGCCGGCGAGCGCGGCCGCCGCCACCATCACCACGGCCATGCCGCTGAGCAGCACGAGCTTGTCGTAGGTGCCGAACGTGCGGACGGCGAAGTCCTTCAGCTCCACCGGCGTCAGGTCGATGGCGCCGTTGCCGACGGCCAGGTAGGGCGAGGCGTTGATGCCGATGAAGCCGGCGACCAGGTGCCCGGCCGCCAGCGCGGCGGCCAGCGCCAGGATGCCGGTGAACGCGGCCGCGAAGAACCGAAGCCGGGTGCGCTCCGAGGAAGGCGGAAGTGCTGGGGCGTCGAGTTCGGTAGCGGTCATACCCAGCATTCGGGGCTCGCCGGGTCCAGGTATTGGTCAGTGACCGTTCCGCAATGTCGTCCACCTGAATGGGTGAGAACCCGGGCTGAATCCACTGTGGACCGCAGGTCGTCGCTGACCCTCGCGGGGGATCATGCCCGTTCCCCTCCCCCGGCACCAATCTGCGCAGGCCGGCTGCCCCGAACCTGTCCTGACACGCCGACGACAGCGGCGCGTGACTCGTTGTTTGGAGTGAACTGATGACGACCGCCGACGCCCACGCTCTCACCGGCGCGTACGCCCTCGACGCGGTCACCGACCTCGAACGCGCCGCCTTCGCCCGTCACCTGATCGAGTGCCCGGCCTGCGCCGTCGAAGTCGCCGGCTTCCAGGAGACCGCCGCCCGCCTCGGTGGCGCAGCGGCCGCCGACCCGGACGAAAACCGGCGCCGGCGCGTGCTCGCCGTGGTCTCCCGGACGCGGCAGCTGCCGCCGCTGGTGACCGTTGAGCCGGCCGCGCGGGTGCCACGCACGCCGTGGCGCCGGCGCGCATCGATCGGTGTCGCGTCGGTCGCCGCCGCGGCCGCGGCGCTGGTCGGCGGAATCAGCATCGGGCTGGACCAGCCGGGCTCCGCACCGGTGCCGGTGGCCGAGGGCAACGCGGTGACCGCCGCACCCGACGCGATCACCGTGCGGACCACCGCGGCCGGCGGCGGGTCCGTCACGGCCACGATCTCCCGACGCACCGGCAGAGCCCTCATCGCCACCCAGGGCCTTCCGCGGCCGGCTGCCGGCCACGCCTACGAGGTGTGGCTGACCGGGCCGCACGGCCCCCGGTCAGCCGGGCTGGTCGCCTCCGGCGGCAGCGTCGACACCGCCCTCCCCGAGGTCACCGACGGGATCGCCGTGACCGTCGAACCCACCACCGGGTCCCTGGAACCGACGACGCCACCGATCGCCGCCATCGCGGTCGGCTGACCCACCGCTCGGCCCGGCAAGGAGCGGGGCACCGGATTCCTCCGGTGCCCCGCTCATGTGCTTCCCGCTGACCCGTCAGACGGTGTGCGGGGCGTGCGCGACGGTGTTCCAGCCGGTGGCGATCACCGCGGCGTCGCCGCCGTTGCCGCTCCGGCCCGAGTTGCCGCCGGTGGTGGTGCTGTGGTTCCCCGCGTCACCGGTCGAGCCGGTGGCACCGGTGCTGCCGGAATCGCCCGAGGTGACCGTCGTGCTCGCGTGGTCACCCTGGTGGTTCCCGCCGCCGTGGTGGCGGCCCTGCTGCTCGTGCCCGCGGGTCGAGGAGACGGCGGTGTTGCCGCCGGTCGAGCCCGAGTCACCCGAGTTGCCGGTGCTGCCGGTCACCGCGGTGTTGTGGCTGGTGGCGTTCCCGGCGTCGCCGGAGTCACCACCGTTGCCACCCCGTGCGGAGCCGAGGACCACGCCCAGGACGCCGGTCGTGCCGCCCTGGCCGTGCCGGTTCCAGCCGTGACCGCTGGAGTTGGTCGCGGTGCTGACGACGACGGCGTCGCCACCGTGGCCCGCGTTGCCGGAGTTCCCGCCGGTCGTGGTGCTGGTGTTGGCCGCGTCACCGGTCGAGCCGGTGGCGCCGGTGTTCCCGGAGTCACCCGAGATCACCGTGGTGGAGCACTGCGCCAGCAAACAGAGACCGTAGGCACTGTTGCCACCGGCCGAGCCCGAGTTCCCCGAGCTGCCCGAGGCACCGGACACCGCGGAGTTGCCGCTGGTGGCGTTCCCGGCCTTACCGGAGTCGCCACCGTTGCCACCCTTCGCGGTACCGGTCACCGAGCCGAGGACGCCGCGGGCGCCCCGCGAGTCCGCGGTGTTCTCGCTCGAAGCCGCGGTGGCCCCGGAGCCGCCGTGCCCGGCGTTCCCGGAGCTGCCGCCCGTGGTGGTGCTGGTGTTCGAGGCATTCCCGGTCGAGCCGGTCGCGCCCGTGTTCCCGGAGTGGCCCGAGGACACCGAAGTGCTGCACTTCGCCAGCACGCACACGCCGTAGGCGCTGTTGTGCCCGGTGGATCCGGAGTCGCCCGAGTTGCCGGAGTTCCCGCTGACAGCGGTGTTGCCGCTGCCCGCGTTCCCGCCGGAACCGGAGTCCCCGCCGGTGCCGCCGGCCGACACGCCGGAGACCACGGAGTGCAGGGTGCCGCCGAGCCCGCCCAGCGGGCCCGAATCGCCGGTGTCCGCACTGGCCACCGCGCTGCCCAGCAGGACGAACCCGCCGGAAATGAACGCGGCGGTCAGGCCGCGTCGCACGTACTTGTGCATGTCTTCCCTTTCCTTACCTTCTGTCCACAATGGATTCTGGTGGTGGAAGGGGAAAGTCAGCTCGGATGGTCGTTGCCGTAGAAGACCAGCCAGTACAGCGGCGCACACCCGCCCGGCGGTGCCCGCCCAGCGTGATCGGTGCCCGGCAGGCTCGACCCGGACCCGGTCACGGCGTACTCACCACCGTGCTGCCCGGCCGAGCCCGCCGACGTGGTCCCGCTCGCTGCGAGACCTTCCGGCGCCGGCGGCATGCTGCCGCCGCCGTCCGGCCCGGACATCCGGGCGGACCGGGCCAAGCCGGCCGGTACACCCGCGTCCTTCGCGGTGGGTTCGGCGAACGCCGGCCGATCCGCACGCGGCTGCCTGGACGAAACGACCGCTTCGGCCTCCGGCTGTCCGGTGGTCGCCGTAGCCGCTTGTTCCGCTGGGGCGGGCCGGACGTCGTCCCGGGGACGCGTAGTCCCCGCGATGACCACCGTGCTTGCGGGATCCGCTCCCACGGCGTGCGCCACCGGTGCGACCGCGTCCAGGACCGGCCGGAGGACCGGCTCGGTCACCGGGCGCACCACCGACAACACCGGCGCCACCGCCGTGACCACCGGCCGCACGACCGGCGCGAGCACCGGCTCCACGAGGTCGGTGACCGGCCGGGCCTGCTCGAGCGCGCCCCGCAGCGGTTTCCCGACCGCGGACAGCAGACCGGGCCGATCCGGATGGTCCGGCGAGGACGATTCGGCTGCGTGGGCCGTATCCGACATCAGCAACGCCAGGACAGCGAACCCCACCAGGGTGCCCGCGACCAGCAGTACCCGGGCCAATATCGAGCCTTCGCCGACCCGTATGTCCTCAGACTGGGAAGTATCCATGCATTTCACCTCCCTTCAAGTGCGATCTTCACCCGTCAGTGCAAGTTCGCCGCGAGATCCTCACCGGATTGGGTGGCGGAGTGCCTTGATTTTTCTTTTTTCTCCGGGTTTCTCCTCGCCGATAGCGGGTAAAAGGCGGGGCCGTTTTTTCGCCCGGGAAATTCGACCTGTCCGCCTGGCGAGCAGCTTCGAACCGGAGACGTCAGCGACGATCCATCCTGCGCACCCGGGAGGCCATGCCGGGGCGTGCGGGACACGCCCGAGGTCGCGCAGAGTCGCGCGCGGGCGGGAAGGAGTGCACGTGTTCGGCAAACGCTATGCCGCTTCGATGATCAACCGCAGCGCCGAGAACGAGCAGGACCGGCGGCGGTTCCTGCGCGCCGCCGGCGTGACCGGGCTCGGTGTCGTGGGCGCCGGCGCCCTCGGCGGGCTCACCGCCGGCCCCGCCGCCGCAGCCACGGCCCACCCGGCCGCGGCTGCCGAAGAAGCCGCCGTCAGCGATGGCGCCGTCCTCAACTTCGCCCTCAACCTCGAGTACCTCGAAGCCGAGTTCTACCTGCACGCCGTCACCGGCCGCGGCCTCGCCGACGCCATGACCACCGGCACCGGCACCCGCGGCGGGGTGACCGGCGGCCGCGCGGTCCGCTTCGAAACCAAGGCCGCCCGCCAGTACGCCCAGGAGATCGCGGCCGACGAGAAAGCCCACGTCCAGTTCCTGCGCTCGGCACTCGGCTCGGCCGCCGTCAGCCGGCCCGCGATCGACCTGCGGTCCAGCTTCACCGCCGCCGCCCAGGCCGCCGGCCTCGTCAAGCCGGGCCGCAGCTTCGACGCCTTCGCCTGCGAAGAAAACTTCCTGCTCGCCGCGTTCCTCTTCGAAGACGTCGGCGTCACCGCCTACAAGGGCGCCGCCCCGCTCATCACCAACAAGACCTACCTCGAAGCCGCCGCCGGCATCCTCGCCGTCGAGGCCTACCACGCCGCCACCATCCGCAGCGCCCTCTACCAGCGCGGCGACGCCAAGGCCACCGTAAAGCTGTCGGACGCCCGCGACAGCCTCGACGGCGCCGGCGACGACGACCAAGGCGTCATCGACAGCCACGGCAACGTCAACATCGTCCCCACCGACACCAACGGCATCGCCTACAGCCGCTCCCCCGGCCAGGTCCTCAACATCGTCTACCTGACCCCCAAAGCCGCCACTTCCGGCGGCTTCTTCCCCCAGGGTGTCAACGGCGAAGTCAACACCAGCGCGGCCAACGACTGAGCAGCCCGTTCGCCGTCAGGTTCGGTGACCGTGCCCTGAGGATTCCTTCGTCATGCCGGTCCACCCGGTGTCGAGGAGGGTGAAGATCCGGTCGAGCGCGGCCTCGGCGTCGTCCCGTCCGTGGACGAGGGTGACGGCTTCGAGAGCGAAATGGGCGAGCGCCTGACAACCGGGGTCGCTCTCCGGGAGCGCACTGTCCGCGGCGATCGCCGCGGACAGTGCCTTCTCGTGGCGCACCCACATGCGGCGAAAGTGTTCGTGGAGTGCCGGAGTGGTGTCGACGAGCCGGCGGAAACCGGCGAAGCGCGGGTCTTCGCGGACCTGACGGGACCGCTCGTCGCACAGCAGCCGGCGCAGCGCCTGTGGGATGGATTGCCCGGCGGGGCGCTCGCGGACCGCGGCGACGAGCGCGGCCTCGCGGTCGGTGTCCTGGTCGAAGACCAGTGCTTCCTTCCCGTCGGGGAAATGCTTGAACAGCGTCGCCGTCGAGACATCGGCAGCCTCGGCGATCTCCCGCACGCCGACCGCGTCGTAGCCGCGCTCCAGGAACAGCTCCAGCGCGGCGTCCGCCAAGGCTTGCCGGGTGGCGGCCTTCTTGCGCTCGCGGCGCCCCGTCTCGGTCACGTCCCCACTCTAACGCGTGCGTTGAACCGATCACAATGTAGAACAGTTCGACTTTTAGAACCGTGTCACCTATGGTGGCGGAGGTCAGGCCGTCCGGTCTGCAGCGAGCGGCTACGACGAACCGTCGCCGCACCACGCGTGGAAGAGGTTCCCCCATGACGACCCCACCCCGCATCGCCGTCATCGGCGGCGGCCCCGCCGGCTTGCTGTGCGCACGAGTCCTGCAGGGACACGGTTTCCGGCCCGTCGTGTACGACGCGGACGCCGCCGTGGACGCCCGCGACCCGGGAGGAACGCTCGACCTGCACGCCGACAGCGGCCAGATCGCCTTGGAGGACGCCGGCCTGATGGCCGCCTTCCGGACGTTGGCCCGGGTCGAAGGCCAGGCCAAGAGCCGCCGGGACCACCACGGCACGGTCCTGGCGGAGTTCGTTCCCGCCGAAGGCGACGAAGCCGCACCCGAAATCGACCGGGGCCTGCTGCGGACCATGCTCTACGAGCACCTGGAACCCGGCACCGTCCACTGGGGACACAAACTCCTCGACGTGACGCCGGTCGGAGGCGGGGTGCACGAGCTGGAATTCGCCGACGGCGCCCGGGCGGAAGCCGACCTCGTCATCGGAGCCGACGGCGCGTGGTCGGCGGTGCGCCGGCTGCTCACCGACGCGGCGCCGCAGTACCTCGGCGTCCAGTTCCTCGACGCCCGGTTCGACGACGTGGACACCAGGCACCCCGAAGTCGCCGCGATCGTGGGCGCGGGCCACATGTTCTCCACCGACGGCGACGGCCGCGCGGTGATCGTCCAGCGCAACAGCAACGGTGTGGTCCGCGGCTACGTGGCCTTCCGCGCCGAACTCGACTGGCACGTCGCCGCCGGGATCGACGTCACCGACCGCGAGGAGGTCCGGTCCTTCCTGCTGAAGGAGTTCGGCGGCTGGTCCGCGGTCATGCGCCCGCTGCTCACCGACAACGACGGCGACTACGTGCAGCGCAGCTTCTGGGCCCTGCCCGCGCCGCTGACCTGGGACCACGTCCCCGGGCTCACCCTGATCGGCGACGCGGCCCACCTGATGGCACCCTTCGGCGGGCACGGCACGAACCTCGCGCTGCTCGATGGCGCGGAACTCGCGCACGCCATCGCGAAGGAGCACAGCCTCGACGACGCTGTCGCCCGCTACGAAGCCGCGATGTTCCCGCGCTCCGGGCCACTCGCCGAGAGTGCGAACACCGCGCTCACGCGGTTCTTCGCCACGACGTCCGCGGACGCACCGCACCTTCCGCCGGACCACGCGCAGGAACACGAGGACTACCGCACCAGGGCTGCGGAATACCGGCGCGCGAGGGCCGAACGCGACCGGTAGCGCCGGTCACCCGAGGCGAGGCACGAGAGCGCAGAGTCCGGCCAGGTCGTGTCCGGCCCGCAGGACCGTGCCGTCGGGCCGGACGATGGCGGCGTGCGCACGGCCCTGGCGCAGCCAGTCGTGCAGGGCCGTGCCGGCGGGCGCGGTGACGCACACTCCCCCGCGCTGCCGGACGAGGGCCTGGTGTGCGGCGGGGAAGGGCGACGCCGCGACGAGGGCGAACCGGCCCGCGGTGACCTCGTCGAGGCGGCGACCATCCTGAACGACGGCGTTGGGGCACAGCCGCCCGGCGAGGGTGCGGCGCAGGCCTGGCCGGGCGACGAGGCCGGAGCGGTGCAGGGTGGGGGTGGCGCTGTCCAGGACGATCCGGCCCAGGCTCGGTGTCCGGGCCAGCAGCGGCAGCGCGGTCCGGCGCAGGAGGTTTCCGGCCCGGCCGCCCCGGGTCATGGCGACGCCGATGAGCTTGGCCAGCCGGATCAGGGCGCGGGCGTGCGGCTTGCGTTCGGCTTCGTAGGTGTCGAGAACATCCTGCGAGAGGGTGCCGTCGAGCACACCGGCGAGTTTCCAGGCGAGGTTGGCCGCGTCGCGCAGGCCGGCGCCCAGGCCCTGGCCGATGAACGGCGGGGTCAGGTGGGCGGCGTCGCCGAGCAGGAAGATCCGGCGATCGCGCCAGCGGTCGGCCAGGCGGGCCCGGAAGGTGTACTCGGCGATCCGGACGATCTCCAGTGCCTCGGCCGGGATCTGTTTGGTCCACGGCGCCAGCAGGGGGTGCAGGCGGGCGAGGTCGCGGTAGTCCTCGGCGGTTTCGCCGTCGCGGAGGCGGAACTCCCAGCGGTGGCGGTGGGGGCCGATGCGCATGTAGGTCGCGGCGCGGTCCGGGTCGCACACCTGGTGCACGCCTTCCCATTCGCCCAGCTCGGCTTCGGTGGCGACGTCGGCGACCAGCCACCGCTGCTCGAACCGCAGGTCCCGCATGGTGGCGCCGATCGCGGTCCGGACGACGCTGTTGGCGCCGTCGCAGCCGAGGACGTACTCGGCGAGGACCGAACCGTGCGCGCCGCCGTCCCGGTCGGTGTAGTCGACCCGCACGGGTCCGGGACCGTTCTGCGTGACGCCGGTGACCTCGGTGCCGCCGCGCAGCGTGACGGTGTCGTATCGCTTGACGTTGGTGCGCAGCAAGCGTTCCAGCTCCGGCTGGTCGAACATGTTCGCCTCGGGGTAGCCGTGGCGTCCGGTACCCGCGCCGCGCCGGAACTCCCCGAGCACCCGCATGCCCGGGTCGAGCAGACGAAGCCCGTGGCACGGCCACGAGATCGCGGCGAACTCCCCGGCCACGCCGAGCCGGGCCAGGATGCGGTGGACCTCGTCGTCCAGGTGCACCGCACGTGGCTGCGGGTAGACCGACGCCCACCGGTCCAGCACCAGGCACTCGACGCCGTACTGGGCGAGCAGCGTCGCGGCGGTCAGCCCGGTGGGGCCCGCGCCGACCACGACCACCGGAACCCGAGGCGTGCTCACGACAGCACGACCAGGTAGCCGAGCGGCGGAAGCGCCGGTCCGGGAGCCACGCCGACGGCGCCGGCGAGTTCGAGCGCGCCGATCCCGCGGTAGGCGCCGACCGGGAACCCGGCCTCGCCGGCCAACGCCCGCATCGGGGTGCTGGCCAGGACTTTGGCGAGCCCGAGCAGGGCGAAGATCACCGTGGTGACGGCCGCGAGGCCGATGGCGAGAGTCATGAGACGTCCTCGGGAATCCGGGGCTCCCAGCGCACGGCGTAGGCGCCGAGGACGGCGTGCACCGCTGCCTCGTCGTCGGCCGCGGCGAGGGTGACCGTGGCGACGACCGAGCCGTCCTCCACCCGGGCACTCACCCGGGCACCGGGAATCCCGGCGAGCGCGGCGGCGACGGCGCGGCGAGTGGCGTCGGCACGCAGGGCGAGCTTGTCCGGCTTGCCGATCACGGTGACGGGCAGGGCTTCGAGCACGATGACGGCCTTGGGTGCTGCCGCGCGTTCGGGCACGCGGTCCGCGGCCCAGGCGAGCAGTTCCTCCTCGGTGACCGAGGTGCCGGGGGCGAGCGTCACGTAGGCCACCGGGACCTCGCCTGCATGCAGGTCGGGCCGCCCGACCGCGCCGGCCGCGGTGACCCGCGGGTGCGCGAGCAGCGCGTCCTCGACGAGCGCGGGGTCGATGTTGTGGCCGCCGCGGATGATCAGGTCCTTGGCCCGGCCCCGCAGGAACACGAACCCGTCCTCGTCGACCTCGGCGAGATCCCCGGTGTCCAGCCAGCCGCCGGCGAGCTTGCCCAGGCCGTCCAGCACCAGGCCGTGGTCGTCGCGGCCGGTGACGTAGCCGGGGAACACCGCCGGCCCCGCGATCCGGAGGACACCGTCCTCGACCTTCACCCGCTGGTACGGCAGCCGCTGGCCGACCGCGCCGGGCCGAGGGGTGTCCGGGAAGCTGCGCGCGCTGGCGCAGGTCGCCTCGGTGAGCCCGTAGCCTTCGAGCAGCGGGACACCGGTGTGGCCTTCGAAAGCCGTCCGCACGGCGGCGGGTAACGGCGAGGCGCCGACCATGGCGAAGCGCAGGCTGCCGATGTCGGCGTTCACCGGGACCCGCGCGAGCACCGCGTACACCGTGGGCACCGCGCTCATCGACGCGATCCGGTGGTGCTCGACGATCCGCCAGAACTCGCCGTACAGCGCGGGGTCCCGATAGCCGAGCGGTCCGGCCCAGACCACGTGCTGCCCCTTGAACAACGGGGCGAGCAGCGTGACCACGAGCGCGTTGACGTGGAACAGCGGCAGCGCGGCGAAGAGCACCGAGTCGCTGTCGAACAGCGAGTTCGCGGCGAGCATCCAGGCGTCGGCGACCTCGTTGCCGTGCGTGTGCGCGGCCAGCTTCGGGGCGCCGGTGGTGCCGCCGGTGGGGAAGACCGCGGCCAAGTCACCGGATCGCGGCGGCTTTCCCGCGAACGCGGCGGGGTCCTCGGCCGCGGCCAGCTCGTCGAGGTAGCCGATCAGCACCCCGTCGGCGGCGGGCAGCGGTGGCGCGGGGCTGGTCGCCCCGGTGGGCCGCAGCACCAGGATCGCGTCCAGGCCGGCGCCCGGATTCCGGGCGGTGTCCCAGGTTCCGGCGTCGAGCTCCGGCCCGGCGGTGATCAGCACGCGGGCGCCGGAGCGGCGGAGCAGCTCGGCGGTGTGGGGCCGGGACAGCGCGCCGTTGATCGGTGCGGCGATGCCCGCGAGCTGGGCGGCCAGGGTCGCGGTGATCAGCTCGGCGCAGTTGGGAGCGATCAGCGCGACGGCGTCGCCGCGCCGGATTCCGAGGCGGTGCAAGAGGTTCGCGAACCGGTGCACGTCGGCGAGCAGTGCGGCGAAGGTGCGCGACTCGGCCTCCGCCCAGCGGGCTGCTTCGGGCAGCACGGAAACCGCGGAACGCTCCGGCCACCGTGCGGCGGCGCGGGCCAGCAAGGCGTACGTCGACTCCGGCAGGCCGCGATCGGCCAGCGGCACCGCCTCGATCGCGGCGAGATCGGCGGGCGAGTCGTACCGGGGCCACAGCAGGTCGCTCATCGGGCGTACCTCACGACCGTGCGCTGGGTGCCGAGATCGACGACGCCGTCGTCGGTGGCGACGCTCGCTTCGATGACGTCACCGTCGGCCAGGTACTTCGGGTTTCCCGCCTGGCGCTTGAAGAACAGCCGCCACTTGGTGGCCGGCGGGAGCAGCGATGCGAGGATTTCCAGCGGCTTCGGCGGCGCGCTCAACGCGGTTCCGGCCGGAGTTCCGGTGAGGACGAGGTCGCCGGGATCGAGCCGCTGGAAGCGAGCCAGCGCGGTGAGTGCCTGGGCGGGGCGGTAGATCATGTCGGGCCCGACCGTCCTGTCCTGCCGGACCTCGCCGTTCACCGACAGCCGCAGCCGCAGGTCGGCGAACCGCTTCAGCTCGTCGGCGTCCAACAGCACCAGGGCCGGGCCGACGGGGGTGAACGTCGGGTAGGACTTCGACTCGTAGAACTGCGTCTTGGGCAGCTGCAAGTCGCGGGCGGAGACGTCGTTCGTGACGACCAGCCCCGCGACGTACCCGGCGAGGTTCTCGTCGGTGACCTCGGTGCCGACCGGCAGCTCCCGGCCGAGGACCAGCCCGATCTCGACCTCGTAGTCCAGCAGCCGGACGTGAGCGGGCTTGACGACGTCGGCGAAGGGCCCGCCGATCGAGCCGGAGGCCTTGCGGAAGAAGGTCAGCGGCACGGTGGCCGGGTTCATCCCGGCGTCGCGCACGTGCGAGGCGAAGTTGGTCATCTGGGCGACCACCCGGCACGGCGCGGTCACCGGGGCGACGAGGTCCAGGGAGGCGATCGGCACGGTGGCCGGGTTCGAGGCCGCCGCGGTGACGGCCGGCCGGTCGGCCAGCAGCCCGGCGGTGGTCGTGGCCGCGGTGTCGATCCTGGCCGCGCCTTCGGGAGTGGCGACGTACCAGGCGTCGGTCGTGCGGAGGACGGAGACGGTCATGAGGTGGCCACCTTCAGCAGGCCGCGCAGGCGGCCGAAGTCGAATTCGTTGTCCTGGCGCAGAGCGCCGAGCATCGTGCGCAGTTCACGCAGCACCTGCGGTCCCGGCTTGACGCCGAGGAAGTCCTTGGTCGCGGGCGGGCCCCACTGGGCGAGACCGGAGGCCGTCATCGGGGCCCAGCCGGGGTCGAGGGTGTTGTCGAACAGGTCGCCGTCGCTGAAGTGCTCGACCATGAACCCATCCGGGTCACGCCAGTAGTCGAAGAGCTGGCTGCCCTGGATGTGCCGCCCGATGCCCCACGAGTGGTGGTAGCCGTGGTCGCGCAGGTACTCGCCGCCCGCGGCGAGCGCGTCGAGGTCCGCCACCTGGTAGGCCGAGTGCACATAGCGGTTCGCCGGGCCGAGCGCCAGGGCGAGGGTGTGGTGGTCGGCGGGCTCCCCGCCGCGGTCGCAGCGGAGGAAGCTCATCACCGGGCCGCGGGCGCGCTGCCCCGGGTAGTAGAGGAAGTCGCTGACGATCAGCCCGAGGTGCCGCAGGTACCAGTCGAGCGTCTCCCGGTACTTCGTCGACTGCCACACGACGTGCCCGAGCCGCTGCACCTTCGCCGGCCCCCGCACCGGCCGCTGGGTGGCGTTGGCGCGCGGTGTGTCGTGACCGAAGTTGAGCCGCAGCGGTTTCTGCGCCGGGAGCGCGGACAGCTCGTGTGTGTCCGCGACGACCCGGACGCGCAGCCCGCTCGGGTCGGCCAGGTCGACGGCCAGGCCGTCCAGGCTCTCCGGCAGCTTCCCCGCTCGCCGTCCGGTGGCTTCGGCGAGCCTGAGCACGTCCGCCGAGTCGGCGGCGCGGAAGGCCGGCCCCAGGAACGCCGACCGCTCGCCGCGGCGGATCAGCACACAGGGCGCGCCGGGATCGGTCCCCCGCAGCTGCAGCTCATCCGGCGTGCGCAGCACCGTGGTGAACCCGAAGGCCCGCGCGAAGAGCTCCGCCTTGGCCAGGTCGGGCTTCTCGAACTCCAGCCACGCCAGGTCGGGCACCTTGACGATCGGCTCGCCCGCGCGTCCCGGGTGTTCGCCGGCCACGGCGCCTTGCTCGCTGTGCAGGCCGGTGTGGGGGTCGTGGTGGCTCATCGACTGCTCCCTCCAAAGATGACGTAATCGTCAACTATGAGCCTGTCGTCAGTCAAGCGCTTCTGAGGAATTCGTCAAATCTGACGCAGAACGCTAAGGTGTATCGGTGACCAGCGAGGGAGGACGGACAGCCATGGCCGAGCAGGGACGCAACCGCGTCGACCGCCGCAAGGCACGCACCCGCGCGGCCCTCGTGCGCGCGGCCCAGACCTGCATCGCGGAGGGCCGGACCGCCGTCCCGATCCTGGAGATCACCCAGCTCGCGGACGTCGGGATGGGGTCGTTCTACAACCACTTCGACACCAAGGAGCAGCTCTTCCAGGCCGCCGTCGAAGACGCGCTGGAGGCGTTCGGCAGCACCCTGGACACCCTCACCGAGGACATCGACGACCCCGCCGCGGTGTTCGCGCAGAGCTTCCGGCTCACCGGGCGGCTGCACCGCAAGCACCCGGAACTCAGCCGGGTCCTGCTGCACAACGGCCTGAACCTGGCGCGAGCCGGCCAGGGCCTCGCCCCCCGCGCCCGCCGCGACATCGAAGCCGCCGTCCACGCCGGCCGGTTCACCGCCGTGCGCGACACCGACCTCGCGCTCGCCGTCGTCACCGGCGCCGCCCTGACCCTGGGCCAGCTCCTGCACGACGAACCCGCCCGCGACGACGCGGCGGCGGCCGACCTCGTCACCGAAGACCTGTTGCGCATGTTCGGCGTCCCCGCCGACGAAGCACGCGCTCTGTGTCAGCGTCCGCTGCCCGATCCGGACACCTTGCCCGAGCGGGGCACCGCCGCCTGACGCCGCTCATCCGCACGGTGCGGGCTACCAGGCTTCGATCTCGGGCAGGGGGCGCGGTGCCAGCTCCATGGAGTAGGCCGGGGACCGCCGCTCCACCCGAATTGGGTCACCGTCCGCGAGTTCGCCGACGTCGACGGCGGCTTGACGAGGAGTGCCTCATGACGCTCACGGTCGCCCGGGTGACACCGACTGGATCCGCTCCACCCTGAACTGCCGTTCGGCCTCCCGCTTGTGGCACCACGCCAACAAGAACGGCCCATCCCATCCGATCGGCGTGATGGTGCGCCGCGAAGGTTCACCCTTCCCGTCGACGTAATCGATGCGCACGTCCGACCGCTCGTCGATGGCTGCCGCCAACAACGCCACCGCCTTCTCCGGCAACTTCGGGTTCCGTCCCCGCACGACCTGCGCCGTGGACAGCTCGTCCGCGTCCAGATCGGGAAGCTCGACCGGCTCCACCTCCACCGGAGCGGCCGCCCGTGCCTTCGGCCGCCGCACCACGACGCTGCCCGACGACGGGTCCTCGACCACCGCGAACCCTTCCGCCCGCAACAACACGACCACCTCCGGCGGCGTCATCACACTCCCCGCCACGGTCGGTGCCAACTTGACGAAACCGGGCAACCGCAGCACCTCGGCGACGACTTCCGCGTCGGCGACGACACAGCACCCCACCGCCCGCACCCGCACCCGCCCCCGCCCGCGCTCCCCCAACAGCGCCCGCAACGCCCACGGCACGTTCTGCCGCGTCAGCTCGTTCAACGCGGCCAGCAAGGTCTCCGCCGTCCACCCCTGGGCGAACGCCGCCCGCACACTGGCCGGGGTGAACTGCCACACCCGGGCCCCGTCCTCGTTCCGGCTCTCCGCGGACGCCGCCAGCACCCGCGCGGCCTCCACCGTCAGCTGCCCGAACACCACCGCCTTCAGGTCCTCCAGCACCTCCACCTCACACCGCATCGGCATGACCACCTCGGCCACCGAAGCGGCCAGCGCTTCCGCGTTCCCCGCGGACAACAGCGCCTCCCCGCAGACGCTCAGCGCATCCCCCGCCACCACCCCACCATCCCCGCCTCGCGCACCACCCCACCGACGCCCTGGTGCACCGCCGGGCAGAACCAGTAGGCAGCAGCAGCGACCCCCTCGACCGACAGGCCCGCCCTGCCGGCCCGCAACACCGCCCACCTGGCCGCCCGAGCATGCGACGACTCGGCCTTCGACACCGCCGTGACCCGCTGGGCCGTCGGGGAATGGGACAACCAGAACCAGGCCCACGCCAGCTCGGCCCACTGCCGGGCCGGGGTCGCCTGCCGCCACGGCTCGTACCGCGCGGTCACCTTGAAAGCCATCCCGGCCTGTTCCAGCAGCCCGGCCGCGAACAGCAGGTCCAGCACCAGCAAGAGGTCGTCCTCACCCAGGACGAGCTCTTTCCCCAGGCGCTGCCGCTCCTTGACCCCCACGCCGCCCTCCCGCAACCCCACGATCGGTCTGCTCGTGTCCAGCAACGCATACGCCGAACGCAGGAGGTGCTGCACCGCGGACCGCACTTCACCGTCCGCGCCACCCCGGCCACGCCCGACCGCGGGCGGTCCAGTCACCTCCAGCCGCCCTTTCGCCCGCTTCCACCGCTCCAGAACCGGCGGCACCAGGCACACCACGCCGGCGTCCGGCCACGCCACCCCGACCCGGCGCAGCTCGCCCAAGGCCGCCCGGACCGCCTCCCGGCCCCCTCCGGTCAGCTCGGCCACGGAGTCAACGGTGGCACCGGCCCCCAACGCGGCCGTCGCCTGCCCCGCCGCCACCGCATCCCGGCTCACCAGCCGGATCGCCGCCAGCGACCCGCGATCGCTCAGCCGCTCCGCGAGCGCTTCAGGCCCATCCGGCACCGGCGCGACGCGCACCTCGGGGCGAACCCGCACGACGTCGGCCAGCTCCGCCTGGTCCATCCGACCGAGGTATTCAGCAAACGAACCGGTGTCCATACCGGGATTCTGCCCAAAACGATGGGGGTCCCGGAAGCCGTGGCTCGCATTCCCGCACGCTGCCAATGCCGTGCGCCGGCGAATTCCGCAATGTTCGCGCGAACCGAGCGAGACCAGTGGCGCGCCACCCCGCGGTCTCCGGCTTAGGCGTCGATCATCGACCCGAAGCAATCGCAGCAGCTTGGAAGTCTTTAGTGGATGAAGTCGTAGGAAGCCGCCTGTGCTGCGGTGAAAGTGCGGTGGCTGACGATGTTCCAGGCTACCCAGTTCATCTCGGAGACCTGCCAGCGGCCGTCGGCATCGACGGTCTCGACGAAGGCCACGTGGCCGAGGCTTCCGGCGTCCGACTGCATGATGGCGCCGGCCGCGGGCGTCTGGTCGACCGCATAGCCGTCCCGGCGGGCGAAGTCATCCCAGGTCTTGGCGTTACCCCAGACCTGCGGGATGGGGCGGCCCACCTCGGCGCGGCGAGCGGAGGCCCACCAGGTGCACTCGCCGGGCGGGTAGAGGTTGGCGGCCGGGGCCTGCGCCGCGTTGGCCGGGGTCGCCACCAGCGCGGCCGACAGCGTCAGCAGGATCCCGCAGAACCGCAGAGCACGCCTCATCGAAACCCCCGTGGATCCGGCAGCGGGAAAAGTCTCGCACAGTTCGTTGACCGGGCGCGGCCCTTTCAGAGGAGCAGTTCGAACATCCGGAAGACCTGGTCCCACTCATCGGAGCCGGGGTTCTTGACGCGCGGGTCGATGATCTTGAACGCCTGGGCGAGAGCCACGCTGAGGCCGCCGGCGACGGCCGGGAGCCGGGCCTCGGTCTCTTCGGAAATCGCGATCCCGAGCGGGGGACGGCTCAGGAGCTGCTCGAGCAGCGGCACCACTTCCAGGTCCGCTTCCAGCTTGAGGAACTCGTGCATGCGCTCCTGCAGTCCCTTGGTGATCGGCAGGTCCCTCGGCTCGATGACGTCCCGCCCGTTCGCCTTGGCCGTGGCCTTGGCGACCACGAAGAGGTCGTAGATCTTGCGGTCCAGGAACTCGTCGTACCGTTTCAGATCGCTCTTGTCGACGTCCAGGCTCGCGGCCATCCGGAAGAACCGCTCGAACCTCGTCGCACCCATGACCGGCATCAGACCTCCTGTGAGGGCTGCTCGTGGACGAAGGTCGCGATGACCTCTCGGGTACCGCACACAGTGACAAGGACGGCCGTGTCCGCGCCTGCGCCCGGCAGGTCGAAATTCGCGGGCAGGATCGGCCCGGCAGAGCAGGAGCAGAGACCGGGCCGGTTGCGGAGCGACGCGCCGGCGTCGCTCCGCAACCGGCACCGGGCTACTGGATCACGAACGGCGCCGACACGTCCACCGCGTACGGCGTCGTGCCGTTCTTGTCCAGCTGCAGCACATAACCGCCCGGCACCACGGCGGGCGGGCCGGACGCGTTGATGTCCCCCACGCTTTCGGCCAGCGCCGCCGCCGGGAAGGACACGCGCACCACCTGGGACCGGCCCGGGTCGAGCGTCACCCGCGCGAAGCCGACCAGCCGTTGCGGCGGGACGACCACCGGGCTCACCGGCTGGGCCACGTACACCGGCACGATGTCGGTGCCGGCGCGGGTTCCGGTGTTGGTGACCGTGAACGTCGCGGTGGCCGTGCCGTCGCGCGCGACCTTCGGCGTCACCGCCAGGTTCGTGTGGGTGAACGTCGTGTACGACAGGCCGTACCCGAACGGGAACTGCGGGTTGTACGCGTTGCCCGGGCCGGACGCGGTGCTGGGCAGCTGGTCGAAGAACTTCGGCTGGTCCCCCAGCGGGGACGGGGCCGTGCCGGCGAAGTCGGCGCCGACGGCCGGCGCGTCGGACGGCCAGCTGATCGGCAGCTTGCCCGCGGGGTTCGTCTTGCCGAACAGCACATCCGCCACCGCCGTGCCGGCTTCCGTGCTGCCCTGGTAGGCCATCAGCACCGCGTTCGCCTTCTCCGCCGGGCCCAGCCCGACCGGCCGGCCCGCGACGACCACGACGATCACCGGTTTGCCGGTCGCCTCCAGGGCCGAGATGAGGGCCTGCTGGTCGGGCGCCAGGGCCGGAGCCGGGTTGTCGCCCAGCCCTTCCGCGTAGGCTTTCTCCCCCACCACCGCCACGTAGGCGCTGGTGTCCGCCGCGGCCGCGACGGCGCTGGCCTGGTCCGGCGCGTAGACCGCGCCCGGATTCGCGGCCCGGATGCCGCCCAGCACGGTGGTGCCCGGCGGAATCTGGTTCTCCGGGCCCATGCAGCACACGTGCCCGGCACCCGCCACGCCCTGCCAGCTCACGCTCCAGCCGCCGAGCTGGTTGGTCATCGAGTCCGCGCTCGGGCCGGTCACCACGACCTTCGCGGCGGCCGGCAAGGGCAGCGCGTTGTTCTCGTTGCGCAGCAGGGTGATCGACTCCCGCGCGGCTTTGGCCGTCTGATCGCGGCCCGCGGTGACGGCGGCGTCGGCGGCGTTCGCGTCGACGCACGGTTTCGCCGGGTCGGCCACGCACGGCTGGTCGAACAGGCCGAGCTGGAACTTCAGCGTGAGGATGCGGCGCACGGCCTGGTCGATCCGCGCGTGCGAGATCTTGCCGGTGTCGACGGCCTGCAGGATCGCGGTCTGCCACCCCGCCGGGTCGGAGACCTGCATGCTCATGTCGACGCCCGCGTTCACGGCGGCGGCGATGGCACCCGAAAGATCCGGCGCGATGTGGTAGGCGGTCTGCAACGCGGTGACGTCCTGGTAGTCGCTGATCACGACACCCTGGAAGTGCATCTGGTTGCGCAGGATGTCGGTCAGCAGGTAGCGAGACGAAGTGGCGGGAACGCCGTTGATCGAACCGGAGTTGACCATCACCGTCCCGGCGCCCGCGTCGATCCCGGCCGCGTACGACGGCAGGATCGTCGTCTGGAGGTAGTTCATCGGGAGCAGCGCCTCGGCCCGGTCGTGGCCGTTGACCGACTGCGAGTAGCCGGCGAAGTGCTTGACCGTCGCGCTGACGTTCAGCTCACCGCGCCTGCCCGGCGTCTGCATCCCCTTGATGTTCGCGGCGCCCATCGCGGCCGACAGGACGGGTTGCTCGGCCCACGTCTCGTAGGTCCGGCCCCACCGGTTGTCGCGCGCGATGTCCTGGACCGGGGCGAAGTTCCAGTTCCAGCCGGTCGCGCGCAGGGCGTCCGCGGTCGCCTTGCCACCGGCCTGGGCGAGCGCGGGGTCCCAGGTGGCGCCCATGCCGATGGACTGCGGGTACAGCGGCGCCTGCCACGGGTGGCCGAAGCCGTGCACCGCGTCGACGCCGAACACCACCGGCAGGTGCAGGCGCGAGTTCTTGATCGCGAACTGCTGGATGATGTTGTACTCGTTCGCCCAGTCGTAGCCGGTGTTGCCCACGCCGCCCTTGCCCGTGGTGTCGACCGGATTGTCGGTACCGCCCGCGAGGATCGAACCGACGTGGGCGTCGACCAGGATTTTCCGCATGCACTCGGGATTGGGCAGGTTGAATCCGTTGTTGCCGCACGTCGCACTGTTCGCGTCGGTCAGCGTGCCGACCAGCTGCTGGTCCATCTGGCCGACCTTCTCGGGCAGCGTCATCGCGTGCAGCAGCGCCTCCACCCGCGCCGGCACCGGGCGATGGGTGTCCACCCAGGGCGCGGCGCCCGGATCGATGGCCGCACTGTTGTCGATGGCCGCACTGCTACTGGCGGTGAACGCGGGAACCGCGAGTAGGACCGCCGCCGCGAACACCGTGACGGTGGCGCGGGTACTGCGTCTGTGGTTGCGGAACACTTGACCTCCTTCAGCCGTGGTCGGTACTGACCGGCCGCATTGGGGCGAGCGCACCCTAGGCACCTTCCGCCGGGGCTGTAAAGCGCCGAACCGCGGCCGGACGCCCGTTCGTCCACGCCTTGAAGTAAGAGGTGGCCCGGGTCGGCGAGCCCCGTTGTACGTTGTCCAAGGGCCGTCAACGCCGACGGAAAGCGTTGGCCGCGTGGCTAGGAGGCAGTGTGCTGGAAGCGCTGGGCATGACTCCCGGGGAAGAACGGGTCTACCGCGTGGTCGTCGGCGGGTACCGGACCACGCCCGACGAGATCGCGGGCCGGGCCGGCGTGGGCCGCGGCGAGCTGGAGCCGATCCTGGAAGCCCTGCTGGCGAAGGGGCTCGTCAGCCGGACCGACGGGCACTACGTGTCCGCGCCACCGGACGTTTCCCTCGGCCCGCTGCTGGTGCACGGCCAGGAGAAACTGGAGGCTGCCAGGGCCGCGGTGTCCCAGCTCGCCGAGGAGTACCGCGGCAGCGCGCGGCGGCGCGACTCCGCGCAGCTCGTCGAGGTCATCACCGGGGTCGACGCGATCCGGCGGCAGGCGCTGGCCATCCAGCGCGGCGCCCGCGAAGAGTCCCTGTGGTTCTGCCTGGAGGGCAACGTCGCGATGGCGGCCTCGGAGAACGTCGAAGAGGCGCTGGCGCAGGCCCGCGGCGTGCGGTACCGCGTGATCTACGAGACCGGCCTGCTCGAAGAACCCGGCCGGATCGTCAACGTCCTGGAGGGGATCGAGGGTGGCGAGCTCGCCCGCTCGATCTCGAAACTGCCGGTGCGCCTGGCCATCTCCGACCGCTCGGTGGCGCTGTGCCCGCTGGTCACCCACGACAGCACAGGCGAACCCACCGCCGCGCTCGTCCGGGAGAGCAGCCTGCTGTCCGCGCTGGTCGCGCTGTTCGAGGTCTACTGGGAACGCGCGTCGCCGCTGCGGATCGGCGACACCGCGCCCACCGCCCCCCTCGACCCCGACGAGCGGCGGCTGTTGTCCCTGCTCATCGGCGGGGTCAGTGACAAGTCGATCGCGACCCAGCTCAACGTCAGCTACCGGACCGTCCAGCGGCGCCTGCAGGACCTCATGCGCCGGGTCGACGCCCGCACCCGGATGCAGCTGGCCTGGCAGGCCAGCAAGCTCGGCTGGCTGGACGAGCCGAGCCCCGGGCACCTCCTGCCGCGTGACGGCGGGAGGCACCCGGAGCCCTTGGGTGACGCTATTTCGAGCTGAGCCCATACGCGCGGAGCACCGTCTGGTCGACGGCGTTGCCCGCGGTGTCGGTGGCCTGCACCCGCAGCGCGACGTAGGAGTTCGTGGCCCCCAGCGGCGGGTGGTCGATCGTGGCCTCATACGACTTCCCGGCCCGCTTGACGTCGACGGTACGCCAGGTCTTGCCGTCGTCGTAGGACGCCCAGGCCAGCACCGACCGCACGTCCGGCGCGGCCATCCCGTCCTGGAACCGCGCGGTCAGGCCGATCCTGGCCCGGCGGACGGCCGGGAGGCGGTTGCCGGCGTCCGCGTCGACCGCGTAGTCCAGCTGCAGCAACGGAAGCAGCGCCGGGGCCGCCGACCGGGCCGAGCGGAACGTCCACGACGTCCGCGTGCCGGTGCCGAACAGCCACTCCGGCGAATCGCGCCGCACCGACAGGTCGAGCCGGTAGGTCGCCGGGTCCGCGCCGGCGGGGAAGGTGCCGTACGCGTAGGGCTGTTCCGACACGAGCTTCCCGTCGCGGAACAGTTTCGCCGAGGTGGTGGCCGGTCCGGCCTGGTCGTCGCCTTCGTTGAAGCCGTAGTGCCCGGTTTGGCTGTCGACGAACTCCGGGATCCGGATCCGGAGGTTGTCCCCTTCACGGGTCGAGTCCATGCCCGGCACGCCCCGCGGGATGGCGGGCCGGACGACCGGCGCGAACCAGTCCTCGGTGAGGTTTTCCCGGCCCGTGTAGGTGCGCGGCGCCGCGGTCATGCCGCCGTCGAGCGGCGACATCTCGTCCCAGACCAGGCCGTGCTTGACCCGGTGCTGCCACTGGACGTCCCCGGAGCTGACGTACTCCTGCCGGGTCGACGGCGTCGTCACGTACCGCTGGTACTCGTTCACGGCGAAGTCCTGCCACGGCTTCCACGCGAACCGCTGTTCCTTGGCCGCACCGCCGCTGCCGGTCTGGCGGTAGTGGGTGGTGACGGTCGCGGTGTTCGCGGCGGTGACCTGGTGGACGATCTTTTCCGGGATCCGGTCGCGCTCGGTCTGCACCACGTCGTAGAGGTACGGGCTGACCGCGATCCCGTCCAGGCTCAGGAACGTCGGGAAGCGCTTGATCCTGGCCAGCAGCGCGAGCCCCTCGTCCCGGTCGAGCTGGACGGTCGGGATCGCCAGGTTCGGCGCCGCGCTGATCGAGGGCACCGAGGCGGTGCTCCAGCCGTCCGGCACGGTGATGAAGACGATCGCCGCCCCGGCGGCCGCGGCGGCGCGGGAGACCTCGTCGCGGTTGTAGTCGGCCGGGTCCGGGTCGACGATCGCGGCCTTGCCCCGCACGTTCTTGAAGTCCGCCGGTTTTCCCCGTCCGGCGGAGACGGCCTGGAGCAGCCGCCACCCGTCCAGCTTGGGCGACCCGGCGAGGTAGCGGTTCGTGAGGGGATCACGGCCGCCCAAGACGTTCACCGTCAACGGCGGCGCGATCCTCGACCAGCGGGAGCCGAACTCGAACGCCCCGGTCGTCACCTTCGGCGTCGGGGTGACCCGGAGCTCGCGGGTGTAGTCGAACTGCATGGCGTAGTTCGCGATCTTGCGCGGGCCGAGCTCCCGGTAGGTGTAGTAGCTCCAGATCCCGGCCTGTTCGGACGGCTGGGGGGTCCGGATGTCCACCTTCACCGCCTTGCGGGCGTCCAGCACGACGGTCGTGTCGCCGGTGACCCGGATCTCCGGCTGGACGACCTGGAACGCGGTGAGGCCGTCCTCGGTGCCGTTGACCTGGGCGGTCAGGTAGTACACGCCCGCGCCGAGCTCGACCGTCAGGCCGTCGCCGGCCAGCCAGGTGTTGACGTCGAAGCGGTAGTCCTCGCCGTACATCAGCAGCCACGGCGCGACGGCCGGCTTGCCCTGCAGGTCGAGGGCGGTGAGGGTGACCTTGTGCTTGGGCGCGGTCTTGTCGGCGCCGAGCGCGGTGTGCACTGTGACACCGTCGTTGGTCGCGGTGAGCCGGCCGCTGTAGGTGCCCGGCGCCAGTTTCGCCGGGTCGCCGGTGATCGTGACGCTCGCCCGGCCGCCGGCCGGAACGTCCACAGTGGATTTGCCGAGCCGGATCCCGTCCCCGGCGGGGACGCCGGCGAGGGACTTGGCGTCGAGCGCGAGCTTCAGTGAGACCGACGTGGTGCCGACGTTGGTGTAGGTGACCACTTTGGACACCTGCGCTTTTCCGTCCTCGACCGCGCCGAGGTCGAGCGTGCCGGTGGCGAACACCTGCTGCTTCACCGCGCGCGCCACGTCGACCCGGCCGCCGCCCTGTTCGAACACCGAGCGCCCGGTCGCGGTCAGCGAGGTGCTGGCCAGCGCGTCCTTGAGCTGACCGCCCTTCCAGTCGGGATGCTGCTGGGCGAGGATCGCCACGGCGCCGGCGACGTGCGGCGTGGCCATCGAGGTGCCGGAAGCTGCGGTGTAGTGGTCGTCGACGACGTCGCCCATGGCGGTCCCCGCGGCCCGGGCGGCGACGATGCCGACGCCGGGTGCGGTGATGTCCGGCTTGACGGCGTTGTCGCCCAACCGCGGTCCGCGGCTGGAGAACGACGCCAAGCTCTCGTCACGGCCGACGGCGCCGACGGTCAGCGCGGCTTCGGCGGTGCCCGGCGAGCCGACGGTGTAGGCGCCTTGTTCGCCGTCGTTGCCGGCGGCCACCACGAAGAGCGTGCCGGTCTGTTCGCTGAGCGCGTTGAGGCCGACGCTGAGCGCGTCGGTGCCGTCGGTCGGGCCGCCGCCGAGGCTCATGTTGACCGCCTTGGCGCCGGAGTGCGCCGCCCATTCCATCCCGGCGAGGACCCAGGACTCGTACCCGAAGCCGTCGTCGTCGAGCACCTTGCCGACGAGCAGTTTCGCGCCCGGCGCGGCGCCCTTGAGCCGGCCGCCCGAGGCGGCGCCGGAGCCCGCGATCGTCGAGGCGACGTGCGTGCCGTGGCCGAAGTGGTCGGTCGTGTCGGGGCTGGTCGTGAAGTTGACCGCCTCGCTCACGCGGCCGGCCAGGTCGGGGTGGGTGGGGTCGTAGCCGGTGTCGAGCACGGCGACCGTGGTGCCGGTGCCGTCGTAGCCCGCGGCCCACGCCTCCGGGGCGCCGATCTGCGGGACGCTGCGGTCGAGGGAGGCGCGGACCTTGCGGTCCAGGGAGATCCGCTCGAGGTTTCCCGACGAGGCCCAGAACGCGGTGACGTTGGCCTTTCTCGCCCGCGCGGAACGGCCGTTGACGCTGGTCAGCGTCGCGCCCAGGTCGGCCGCCGCCGTGGCTTTCCGGAGATCCGTGCCCTTGCCGTAGGTGAGGATCAGCGGCAGGGTCGCCGACTGCTCGTCGGCGTACCCTTCGGCGATCAGTTCGGTGACGTCGAAGAGGGTCCGGTCGACCTGCTTCGAGCCCAGCCGCGGGGTGACGTCTTCGGGGAAGACGCTGAGGTGGCCGTCGACCTCCTGCTGGTGGAACCGGATCTTCTCCCGGCCCGGCGCGGGCCGGACGGTGGCGGCCTGCTTGCCGCCGGGCTGCCGTTCGACCTGGACGACGTCCCCGGTGAGCAGGGTGACCGAATGACGTTCGAGGCCCGCGGGTGGCGGTGCCGATTGCCGGCCGGGAGCCGCGTTCGCGACGCCGGCGGTGCCCGCGGCCAGGATGCTTACGCAAGCGAGGACCGGAACAGATGATCTCCAGTGCATCGCACCAGGCTCACGCCGCCGACGTCGTCCGTCACTAGGGCGGACGCGTCCGAATCACGACACGTCGCATCTTCGTCAGCGGCCGGCTACCGGCGGAACGCCGCGACGAGGAGCCGCCGGAGCTCGCGCCGGCCGTGGTCGTCGAGTCCGGCCAGGACCCGGTCCTCGGCCTCGGCCACCTCGGGATCGAGGCGCGCGAGCAAGGTCATGCCCTCGCGCGTCAGCGTGGCGGGCAACGACCTCCCGGACGGCACCGAGGCGGGCCGCGTCACCAGGCCGCGATCCTGCAGCTCGCGCACCACCTTGTTCATCGCTTGCGGTGACACCTGAGCTTCGCGGGCCAGCTCGGCGTTGGACTTGGGCGACTGCGCCAGCATCCGCAGGCAGAGGTACTCGGGCGCCGCCAGGCCGGCGGGCCCGAGCACGGTGGCGGCCACCTCGGCGCGCAAGGCCGCGGTGACCCGGTGCAGCAGGTAGCCGAGCGGCTCGTCCCGGACACTTTCCATGTCAACCATGTTGACATATATCAACCCGGTTGACACTCTGGGGTGCATGACGAGCGCATCGAGTGACGCGTTGTTCGAATCCGCCTATCGAGGCCAGGCCCCGGAAATGGGGCCGGGGCTCCGGCCGCCGTGGAGTCTCGGCGAACCGCAACCCGAGATCGCCGCGCTCATCGACGCGGGCGCGTTCCACGGCGAGGTCCTCGACGCCGGCTGCGGCGAAGGCGCGACGTCGCTCCACCTCGCCGAGCGGGGCTTCACGACCGTCGGCCTGGACCAGTCGCCGACCGCGATCGCGTTCGCGCGCGCGGAAGCCGCCCGGCGCGGCCTGCCCGACGCTGGCTTCGCCGTCGCCGACATCAGCACGTTCACCGGCTACGACGGCCGGTTCGGCACCATTGTCGACAGCACGTTGTTCCACTCGATGCCGGTCCGGCTGCGCCGGGGCTACCAGGAATCGATCGTGCGCGCCGCGTCACCCGGCGCGTCCTATTTCGTGCTGGTGTTCGACAGCGCCACCGTGCCCTCGGACCGGGTCAACCCGGTTTCCGCCGAAGAACTGCGCGAGGTGGTGGGCGCGTACTGGACGATCGACGAGATCCGGCCGGCCCGCATCCACGCCAACGTCCCGGACAACTTCCCCGACTTCGCGGGCTTCGCGGGCAGCGACGTCCGAGACGAGGGCAACGGCCGCAAGTCGGCACCCGCCTGGCTGCTGTCGGCGCACTTGTCCTGACCGCTTGGGAAGTGTCACGAGATCGGCGGCAACGCGAGCCACTCCTCCCAGGTGATGTCGCGGCCCAGGAAGCGGGGCCGGCGGAAGGGCCAGTCGGTGGCGATCCACTGCGGCACCAGCGTATCGAGCGCCCGCTCCACTTCGCCGCCGACGAGGTCGTCCACCACCCACCAGGACACCTCGCCGTCGGAACCGGTGCGCTCGGGCGGGTCGATGTACACGCAGCCGAAGATCGCGGTCTCCTCCTCGTCCAGCAGCGCGTAGTTGAACGACTGGTGCGCGGCTATCTCCTTCTCGTGCCGCAGCAGGTCGAGGCGATCCTCTTCATAGGTCATCGACTCCTTCGGCCAGGACCAGGCCGGCCCGAAGATGCTCCACAAGCGCTCCCGGGAGCCCATCACAGCGGGGTAGTCGATAGCGGTGTCCGTCTCGCGGATCGGCCGCAGGTGAAGCGCGGTACCGGGCACGGGCGTGGAGAGGGGGTGGACGAAGTCGTCGGGCAGCCAGGTCACGGCTGCCGAGGCTACACACCCGGTCGCCGTGGCGTCCGCCCTGGAAACCGGTATTCCGAAGACGGACGCAGATGGCGCCGGAGTCCTGAACATGATCATCGACGGTGACGTCGACGACGTGCTTGCCGCTCGCTTCGAGACTGGCCGGCCAGGACGGGTACGTCAGGGCTGGAGTGGCGGGCGACGGTCGCGGACCGGGCTGACCGACTCGAGTCGTTCGGCCAGTGCGAGGAGGTCGTCGTCGGCCCACCAGGTGCCGATGAGCTGGACACCGACGGGCAGGCCGCCCGCGGTCGTCCCGAACGGCAGCGAGACGGCGGGCAGGCCGGTGAGGTTGAACGGCACCGTCGCCCGCATGACGTTGCGGGCCGGCACTTTCTCCCCGCCGACAACGTAACTGGATTGCGCATGCGGCGGCGCCGGGATCGTCACCACCGGGCAGACGAGCACATCGTAGGCCTGGAACCAGTGCGTGAACACCGACCTCAGTTGTTCCACCTCGCCTTCGGCAGCAAGGTAGTCGGCGATCGTGACGTCCGGTGCCTGGAGCGTCCGCGCGATCACCGGGTGCAACTCCGACTCCCGCCCGGCCGTGATGCCGCGCAGGTAGGGCAGCATCTCAGCGGTGAACAGCGTCGCCGAGATCCGCGTGCAGTCGTGCTCGGCAAGCCACGGGACGCCGACCTGCTCGACCTGGAGACCGAGGTCGGACAGAGCGACAGCCGCCGACACCACCGTATCGGCCACCTCCGGGTCGATCGGGCCGAACGCGTCGGTGGTCCAGCCGATCCGGGCGGGCCCGCCGGGCCGGGCGGCGGCCGGGGCGGCCGCGTAGGGGTCCCGCCCGTCGGGGCCTTCCAACAGCGACAGCGCCAGCCGCAGGTCACGCACGCTGCGCGCCATCGGGCCGGCATGCCACCAACGCCGCAGCGCGTGCGGGAAATGACCGGTGCACGGCACCCGCCCATGGGTGGGTTTGAGTGCGGCGATGCCGGTGTCGTGAGCCGGTCCGCGCACGGAGATCGCGACATCACTGCCCAGGCCGAGCGGCGACAGACCCGCCGCGATGGCCGCAGACTCGCCTCCACTGGAGCCGCCGGGGGTGCGCTCGGGGTCGTAGGGGTTGAGCGACCGGCCGGCGACCAGGTTGTCGGTCTCGGTCCAGTACGACATCTCCGGCAGGTTGGTCTTCGCCAACGGGATTCCGCCCGCAGCCCGCAGCCGCGCCACCGCGGTGGCGTCGGCGTCCGGGACGTGATCGGCGAACAACGACGATCCCCGGGTGGTCCGCACGCCTTCGGTGTCGAACGAGTCCTTGATCGTGAACGGCACGCCACCCAGCGGCCCGGTGCGCGGGCGAGCGGCAGCGGCGAGGGCCTGCTCGCCCAGCACGGTGACGAACGCGTTGACCCGCTCGCCCAGCGCCTCGATGCGATCCAGATGCGCCTGCACGACCTCGACCGCGGTGACCTCGCCGACGGCTATGAGGCGCGCCAGCTCGGTCGCGTCGAGCCAGACCAAATCGGCGGTGTCCATAGTCGATGATCGTAATGATGGGAGCCGGCACCCATCGTGGACGGCGCCCTGAGCCGAGCAAGGCGGCGGCGAGACCGTGACCGCTGCACGGACCCCTGTGCCGCATGATCACCACACTCATCTGCCGCGGAGAGCGCGTGGCCCGGGTCGAGCCGGCCTGCGCTTCCGGCAGCTCATGAAGGGCGGAGCTGACGAAGTGTGTAGCCACCGCCCCCGGGATCGAGACCTTTGGTCGCCTGCTTGAACAAGTATTCGGCCCGTTCATAGGACAACCGGCTCCGGCCCGTGTCCGGGCACAGATCGCGGGTCGCGGGCATCCGGGCCGGCCCGGGTCTGCGCTCGGCCAGGAACAACGGGCCGCGGGTGCGTCCCGTCAGCAGGTCGGGCAGCAGCCGTGCCGTGGCGGCGCGCCAGCTCACCCAGGTGCCGCTTGCCCAGGCGCGACGGTCCTCCAAGTCGAGGTCCTCGACGTTGAGCGACAGCACGACGCGCACCTGGGCCGCCGACTCGTGGAGGAGGCGCCACAGGGTCTGCTCGCGCGCCGGGGCGTCGAGAGTCCACAGGCGCTCGAGGTGTTCGGTGGGGATGGCCGGAATCCGCTGGGGTGTCTCGGTTCGCCGCGGCAGCCCGGCCGCCAGGTCCGCCAGCGATCCCCAGGCGGTGAACGACCGGATCGCCGATCGGTGCCGGTTCCAGGTTTTCGCCGCGGCGTCGCGCCACGACAGCTCGAACACCTTCGTCACGTCCTCGGCCGTCAACGACTCCAGCGGCCGCCGGTCGCCCAAGGACAAGCGCAGGCGCCGCAGGGTCTGGCCGTAGGAGCGCAGGGTTGCCGTGTCGAGGTCTTCTCGCGCCAGAAACTCCGCGGTGGCCTGCGCGAGGGTCACTGCGGAGGTGTTCGTCTCCAGTTCTTCGGCACGGCGGAGGAGAAAGGCGCGTTCGGCCGCGTTCTTCGTCAACGCCGCCGCCCGTTCGAACTCGACGCGCGCCTCGGCGTGCCGTCCCAGCCGGGCGAGCAGGTCGCCTCGGACGCTGGGCAGCAGGTGGTAGTCCCGCAGCGTGCGGTCGGTCGTCAGCTCGTCGACCAGCGCGAGCCCCGCTTTCGGTCCGCGCGCCTCGCCGACCGCGACGGCCCGGTTGAGCCGCACGATCGGGGTGGGCAGCAGCCGGACCAGCGCGTCGTACAGCGTCGCGATCCGGGCCCAGTCGGTGTCCTCCGCCGTGCGGGCCTGGGTGTGGCACACCGCGATCGCGGCCTGCAGCACATACGGGCCGGGCGGCGCGCCGATGTCCCGTGCCCGCAGCATGGCCGTGAACCCGCGGCGGATCAGCAACGGGTCCCAGCGCCCCCGGTTCTGCTCGTGCAACCGGACCGGCTCCCCGGCCGGGCCGGTCCGCGCGGCCGACCGCGCCGCCTGGATCTCCATCAGCGCGACCAGCCCGTGCACCTCGGCTTCGTCCGGCGCCAGCTCGGCCAGCAGCCTGCCGAGGCGCAACGCCTCCTGGCACAGACCCGGCCGCATCAGGTCGTCCCCGGACGTCGCCGCGTAGCCCTCGTTGAAGATCAGGTACACGACCTCGAGCACCGACGACAGCCGGCCGGCCAAGGACTCGCCGGCCGGCAGCTCGAAGGCGGCTCCTTCCCGCGCCAGCGCCTCCTTGGCCGCGGTGACGCGCTGGGTGATCAGCTGTTCGGAGGTGAGGAACGCGCGTGCGATTTCGGCGGCGGTGAGCCCGCCGACGAGCCGCAGCGTGAGCGAGACCCGCTGCGGGGTCGGCAACACGGGGTGGCAGGAGAGGAACATCAGCCTCAGGACGTCTTCGTGCTCGACGTCCTGAGGCTGATCGAGTTCGCGGGCGAGGTCCTCGTGCCGGCGCTCGAGCCGGGCCGCCCGCCGCAGGTGGTCGATCGCGCGTCGCTTGGCCGTGGTCATCAGCCAGGCACCCGGATTGTCCGGCACCCCGGACTCCGGCCACTGCTCCAGCGCGGCGACGAGGGCGTCCTGGGCCAGCTCCTCGGCCAGGCCCACCTCGCGCACGATCCGCGTGAGACCGCCGATGATGCCCGCCGATTCGAGCTTCCAGACCGCGTCGACCGTGCGGCGGACGTCGATCACGGCCCGAAGACCTGCTGGATGATGCTCTCGCCGTCCCCCACCACCTTGCGGAAGCGGCGGGCCAGCTCGATCGCCTCTTCCTCGGAGCGCACCTCGACCAGCGCGAAGCCGGCCACCGCCTCCTTGGCCTCGGTGAACGGCCCGTCGGTCACCGTGATCTCGTCGCCGGCGGAGACGACCCGGATGCCCTGGGGGTTCAGGCCCCCGGTGGCCAGCAGCACCCCGGCCGCGGTCATCTCCTCGATGAACTTGCCCATCTCGGCGTAGAGCTTCTCGTCGGGGGTCTGGTCGGTGGCCTTGGTCGTCATCAGGTAGCGCATCGGCTTGCCTCTCGTCTTTCCGTGGCGTTTCCGCCTGTCACCCCGACGTCGAACACCCTATCCGACAGGGAACGCGCGCATTCCCTGTCACATCGGCCGGACGACGTCGAGGCAAGAATGGAATTCGGGAAAGGACCGACATGACCACCACGACCCAGCGCTCCACCGCCTCCGCCCGGCTGACCTGCCTGGCCGTCGCGGCGCCACTGTGGGCCACCGTCTCCCTGGCGCAGGCGGCCCTCCGCGACGGCTTCGACCTGACCCGCCACCCGCTCAGCATGCTCAGCACCGGCTCGCTCGGCTGGCTGCAGATCGCGAACTTCGTCGTCGCCGGTGTGTTGATCATCATCGGCGCGACCGGCCTGCGCCCGGCCCTGACCAGCACTTGGGCGCCACGGCTCGTGCTGGTCAACGGGGTCGGGATGCTCGCGGCCGGCCTCCTCCCGATGGACCCGGCCGACGGTTTCCCCGCCGGGACGCCGGCCGGGGTGCCACAGACGATGTCGTGGCACTCCTTCGGGCACATGGCCGCCGGCAGCATCGCGTTCATCTCGCTCATCGCCGCCTGCTACGTCCTCGGCCGCCACTTCGCCCGCAGCGGCAACCGCCGTGACGCCGTGGCTTCCCACATCGCCGGAAGCGCGTTGCTGCTCGGCGACGTCTGGGCGATGGCCGGGGGCGTGGCCGGTTCGCTGACCCTCGCCGTCGGTGCCATCACCGCGATGCTCTGGGTCGCCGTCGTCGCCGCCCGCCTCCGCTGAACCGCGCGAACACGGGTGAGCTTCACTGACCGGAGTCCGGTGGGTGTCCAGGTCCGCGATCCGCCGGGGGCGGTCGAGCAGGGCGGTGAGGGCGGCGACTCGTTGGCCCGGCCGGAGTTCCTCGCCGCCGAGGGTGGTGAGCCGGGTGACGAACCGGTCCGTTCCGCCGGTGGGCGGCAGGGAGCGGAGCACCTCCTCGACGGCCGGCCGCACGTCGGCCGGCTTCGGTGCGGAGGCCAGGCAAAGGATCGCGTTCACGGGCAGCGTCTTGGTGGTCTCGTGGCCGTTGATCAGGAGCAGGGTGCAGAAGTTGATCAGCTCGTCCTCGGTGAGGCCCGAGGCCATCAACGTCGCGATGATGCCGGCCGGCCGCTCGAACTCCTCGCGGAAGCAGGCCCCCAGTTCCGTCAACGCCTGGTGGAAGGCGGTCCGGCGGGCCTCGTCCGTCGTCGGAGGAGAACACCTCGTGGTCGGTGAGCACTCTGCGCACATCGGAGTGCCGGGTGGCCACCCAGCCGCCGAACGGCTCGGCGAACCGCACCGGGCCTGCCTCTTGCGCGTGGAAAGCGAAGATCTCCTCGACGGACATGCCCACAGGGTGCTACCGGCTCGCGGCCACCACTTGGAAGAAACGGACACAGGACGCCCCGACCGCGCCGGAACTCCGCGATCATGTGCGGCTGGTCGTAGAACCCGCTGCGGACGGCGATCTCCGCCCAGTCCGGCGTCGAAGAGGAGCGCGCCAGCGCCACCGCCCGATCGGCCGGCCGGGACGGTGCCCGCAACGCGCGCAACGCCTCGCCGAGCCCCGAACCGGAGAACGGCATCCCCGCCAACGGCACCTTGTCCGCGGCGATCCCCAGCACCGAGGCACACGTCCCCGGCCGCAGCCGCACCCCCGTCAACGGCTCGGTCATGGCCTCGGTCTCCGGTCCGGTCAACCACAACGAACCGTCCGCGAAACCAGCAGGTCCACGAACGGTTGCGGCAACGCGGGCGGCAACTCCCCGCTGCGCCGCAACACCCGCCCGACGCGGTCGGCCAGGTCGGCGGCCGGTTCCGCCACCGAAAAAACGCCGGTACGCCCGCGGGTGCACACCGCCTGGATCCGGACGTGCATGCGGGCCATTCGGGTGAACCGGCTGATGAGGACTCAACGGAGCCGGTGCGCCGGGAGTGGTGCCGGCGGGTTCCGGGAGGAGAAACCATGAAGATGTCCAAGGCGGTTCTGAGTGTGCTGCTGCTGACCGCCGGGCTCGTGTCGCTCGGCACGGGGACGGCGTCGGCGACGGACGGTTGTGTGACCACGAAGGTCACCTACGCACCGAGTGGCTGGGTGCAGCGTGTCACGGTCGCGAACACGTGCGGCTATTCGTTGTTCAACGTGGACAGTCACGTGTTCGACGGCAGCTTCGACAAGCGCAGCGCCGGTGTCGCGGAGCTCAAGCCGAACCACTACTTCACCTTCCGCTACTCGTTCAGGAGCAGCGGACTCACCTGTGGCGAGATCTGGACGCCCCCGAACAAGCTGTGGGGTCGCGACTGTCACTACCAAATCTGAACGGTGATCGACGGAGGGATGGAAAATGAGGTCGACGAGGACACGAGCGTCCGCCGCCGTGGCGGGGGTGGTCGCTTTGACGATGAGCACCATGCCGGCGGCGAGCGCCGAGGCGTTCACGGAGGCGCCGTCCGCGAGCGCGGGGGTACTGACCTGCGGTTACCACGAGACGGTCGAGGAGAGTTTCTACAACCACTGCACCAGCGACGGTTCCAGTGTCTGGATCCGCGTCGAGATGCACCACGGGATCAAAGGCAAAGACGTGTGCGCCCATCCCGGTGAGAACCGGCTCGGCTACACCGCCTGGGTCGCTTACGCCTGGTACAAGGGGACGCTGTGCTGACGCCCGGGAAGCGTGCCCTCATCGGGCTGATCGCCGCGGTCCTCGCCGTTTTCGCGATGGGCGCGGAAGGGTCGGCGAAATCCGAAGCGGAGCGGTGCGGGTTCTGGGAAGGCGGCCCCTCGGCGTTCTACACCCACTGCACCTCCGACGGATCGCACATCCAGATCCGCGTCGAGCGGGAGAACGGCCTGTCCGGATACGACGACTGCGCCTACCCGGGCCGCAACTATCTCGGCTTCGCTTCGCAGATCAAGTTCGCGTGGTACACCGGGCGGTCGTGCCCTTCAGCGCTGGGGAGCAGCCCGGCATCCCCGTCGTCCGAGTGACACGGGGAAGCCGGGAAGCGGCGCCCGCTACTGCGAGAAGAGGGCGTTGACCTGCTGGTTGGCCGCCTTGAGCGAATCCGGTTCCGCGGTGAGGCTCAGGATCGCGTCCATCGCCGGGTTCAGCACCGCCTGCAGCTCGGTCCAGTGCTGGGCCACCGGCGCCAGGTGTGTGCTGTTCCCGTCGATCGGCACCTGGAACGGCGCCGTGTCGATACCCTGCTTGGCGAAGGCGTCCTTGGAGATCCGCGCCGAGGACTCCACCGCGGGAAAGGCGACCCCCTCGGCCGCGGTCAGGTCCTGACAGGCCTTGGACCCGAGGAAAGCCACCAGCTTCTTGGCTTCGGCGGGGTGCCGGGTACCGGCCGCGATGTTGTCGGCGAGCCCGTTGAACATCGACGCGCGCTGGCCGTTCGGGCCGGCCGGTACCGGGGCGATCGTCGTCTTCACGCCCTTCAGCCGGAAGTAGGTCTTCGTGTTCCAGCTTCCCTCCGTGACCATCGCGTACTTGCCCGCGCCGTAGTTGTCGGGCTGACGTCCCACCTTGCCACCGCCGGCCACCTGCAGCGTCGGCATGTACCCCTTCTTCGCCAGCGACTGGAACCACCCGATCGTCTCGAGGAACTTCGGATCGCCGTAGTTCCAGCGGGTGCCCCACGGGTTCTTGTCGGAGTGGGTCCAGCCGTCACCGAAGGCGTACTGGCTCCATTCCGTCTGCCCGAAGCCGCCGCCGGAACCGTTCAAGCCCAGGCCGTACACCGCGACGTTCGCCTTGTCGAAGCCGGGCTGGTCGCCCCGGAGACCTTTCTTGTCGACGGTCAGGTGGGCGACCGTCTTTTCGAACGTTCCGCCGTCCCGCGGATTCCAGGCCATCGAGTTCAGCTGCTGCGCGGTGATCCCGGCGTCGTCGAGCATCTTCTGGTTCGCGAAGACCGCGACGGTGTCGTAGTCCTTCGGGAGGCCGTAGCGCTTGCCGTCCTGGCCGACCCACAGGTCGGCCAGGCCCTTGCGGTAGCTCGCCAGGTCCACCTGCTTCGCCTCGACGAGGTCGTCGACGGGCATGATCTGGTTCTGGCTCGCCAGCTCCGGGTAGTGGTTCAGGTGCGAGACGAACACGTCCGGGCCTTCACCGGACACCAGGCCCGCGGTGAGCGTGGTCCAGTAGTCGTCCCAGCCGTACTGGGTGATCTTGACCCCGATGCCCGGGTTCGCGCCGGTGAAGGCATCCGCGCACTTCTGGTACCCGGGTTGCTGTGCCGAGTCCCAGAGCCAGTAGTTCAGGGTGACGTCTCCGGAGCCGCCCGCGGTACTCGAGCAGCCGGCCAGGACCAGGGCGCTCGCCGCCGCGGCGGCGACGAACCGGCTTCGTTGCCACTTCATCGGGGTTCCCTTCCGCCGGGCTACTTCAGCCCGGTCGAGCCGATCGAATTGATGACACGCCTGCCGAGCAGGGCGAAAAGCACGAGGATGGGCAGCGCCGAAACCAGGGTCGCGGCCATGAGACCGGCCCAGTCCGGATTTCCCTGGGGCGTCTGGGAGCGGAACACACCGAGCGCGACCGTGAGCACCCGCACGTCGTCGGCCTTACCGACCAGCAGCGGCCAGAAGTAGTCGTTCCACGAGGTGATGTAGGTGAGGATGGCCAATGTGGACAGTGGTGCGGAGCTCATCGGCAGGATGAGCCGGAAGAAGATGCGGGGGCGGCCCGCGCCGTCGAGGATCGCGGCTTCTTCGAGTTCCCGCGGGATGGCGAGGAAGAACTGGCGCAGGAAGAACACCGCGAACGGCGCCATCAGCAGTGTCGGCAGGACGATGCCGAGGAAGGTGTTCAGCAGTCCCAGGTCCCGCATGAGGACGAAGTTCGGCAGGATGGTGAAGATCGGCGGCACCATCATCGCCGAGAGGAAGAGGAAGAACACGGCGTTGCGCCCCGGCCACCGCAACCGCGCGAACGCGTAGGCCGCCATGGCGCTGAAGAACGTCTGGCACACCGTGGTGGAGGTCGCGACGATCACGGAGTTGCGGAGATAGAGCCAGAAGTGCAGCGACGCACCCGAACCGCCGTCGGCCCGGGCCTCGGCCGGGGTGGCCAGGCCGAGGACGCGTTTCCAGCCACCGAAACCGAAGTCGGCCGGGAGCAGGTTGCCGCTGTCGGCCGCCAGGGCGCCGTTGCTGGAGAACGACGTCCGCAGCATCCAGTAGAAGGGGAACAGCGTCACCAGCAGGACCACGCCGAGGACGATCCACGCGATCGCCCGGCCGATCCCCCACGGCTCGCTCCTCACGCCAGGTCCGACTGGCCGGCCCTGGTGAGCCGCAGCTGCAGGAGGCTCACCGCGGCGAGAACGGCGAACAGCACGACCGACACCGCCGAGGCGTAGCCGAACTTGAACCGGCCGAAGGCGAGCTCGTAGATGTAGTAGTAGATGACGCGGGTCGCATTGACCGGGCCGCCCTGGGTCGTGACGGCGACGGTGTCGAACGTCTGGAACGAGCCGACCACGCTGACGACGAGGACCAGGGCCAGCACCGGGCGCAGCAACGGGAGGGTGACCCGCCGGAACATCTTCGCCTCGGTCGCCCCGTCGATCGCCGCGGCTTCGTAGACGGCCTTGGGGATCGTCTGCAGCCCGGCGAAGATGAGCAGGGCCGTGTAGCCCAGGTGCCGCCAGACGTTGACCAGGGCGATCGTCGGGATGGCCAGCGCCTGGTCGCCGAAGAACGCCATCCGCGAGAGGCCCAGCCAGTCCAGGACCTGGTTCCCGATCCCGAGCTGGTAGTCCAGGATCCAGAACCAGACGAGGGCGACGATCACGTTCGCCACCAGGTACGGCGCGAGGATCAGGCCGCGGACCACCATGGACCGCGTCAGCCGGTGCATGAGCACCGCGACCCCCAGCGCGAGGACGGTCTGCACGCCGATGTTGATCACGACGTACTCGAGGGTGACCCCCAGGGCGTTCCAGAAGACCGGGTCGGCGGCGAGCTGCCGGTAGTTGTCCGCTCCGACGAACTTTCCGGGCCGGAAGACACTGAAGTCAGTGAAACTGTAGAAGAGCCCGCGCACCGCGGGGACGACGGTGAAGGCGAGCAGGCCGGCCGCGGCGGGCGCGACGAACAGCCACGCGGCGCGCGTTTCCCGGGCCGGCCGGAGCTTCACCTGCGCCTCCTCAGTGCTCGGCGAGCACGTGGATCAGCTGCAGCTGTTCCGGCCGCAACGCGGGTGCTTGGAACCCGGCCGTGGCCAGCGCGGCGCCGGACAACGTCAGCGGCCGGTCCGCCCAGTCGGGAAACGTCGGCAGCCCGTGCCGCCGCACCCGCTCCACGGCGGAGAGGAACCGCACGGTGTAGCGGGTCCCGGCGTCCAGACCGGGCAGCCGGATGCTTCCGGGCGGGGCCCAGGCGCCGGTCCGCAGGGCGACGAAGGCGAAGAGCGCTTCGGTGCGGTCCGGCGCGACGACGCCGTGGAGCCAGTGCGCCGGGTCGGGGTGGTCGCCGCGGACGACCGTGCCACTGTGCAGCAGCGGCCGGAACCGCTTGTGCAGGGCGATCCAGGCGGTGAGTTCGGCGAGTTCGGTCTCGCTCGCCGACGTCAGGTCCCACTCCATGCCGAAGTGCCCGAAGAACGCGGTGCCGGCGCGGAAGTCGAGGGTGTGCGTGCGGCCGGTGGTGTGCGCGGTCGGCGCGCCGACGTGCGAGCCCAGCATCTCCGGGGGCAGCAGCAGACCGGTCCAGCGCTGGATGTGCTGCCGCTCGAGCGCGTCCAGGCAGTCGCTGGCCCAGATCCGTTCGGTCCGGGCGAGGATCTCGAGGTCGGCGCGGCCACCGCCCGACGAACAGGACTCGATCTCCAGGCCCGGGTGCTTGGCGCGGAGCTCGTCCAGCAGCCGGTAGAGGGCGCGGGTCTGGTCGTGCACGCCGGCCGTGCCGCTCGCGGTGTGCCCGGCGTCGACGAGATCGCGGTTGTGGTCCCACTTGAGGTAGTCGACGCCGTACTCGGTGACCAGCGCGTCGAGCCGTTCCAGCACGTAGGCGTAGGCGTCCGGCCGCGAAATGTCGAGCACCTGCTGGTGCCGGGCCTCGGGCGGGAGCCGCGCGTCGGGCTGGAGGATCCACTCGGGGTGCGCCCGGGCGAGGTCGGAGTCCGGGTTGACCATCTCGGGTTCGACCCAGAGCCCGAACTGCATGCCGAGCGAGCGGACGTGGTCGGCGATCGGGCGCAGGCCGTCCGGCCACACCTGCTCGTCGACGAACCAGTCACCCAGTCCCGCGTTGTCGGCCCGGCGGCCGCGGAACCAGCCGTCGTCGAGCGTGAACCGCTCCGCGCCGACCCGCGCGGCGAGCACGGCGAGCTCGCGCAGTTTCGCGGGATCGTGGTCGAAGTAGACCGCTTCCCAGGTGTTCAGGGCGATCGGCCGCGGCGACGCGGGGTGCTCAGGCCGGCTGCGCAGGTCGGCGTGGAACCGCCCGGACAACTCGTCCATCCCGTCGCCGTGGGACCCCATCAACGTGGGACAGGCGTAGGACTCGCCCGGGGCGAGGATCATCTCTCCGGGCAACAGGATCTCACCGCCGCCGAGGATCGCGACGCCCGCGGCGTCGCGCTCGGCGTAGGTGGTGTGGTTGCCGCTCCAGGCGGTGTGCACGCCCCAGACCTCCCCCCGGCGGAAGCCGAAGCCGGGCTCGCCGGCGAGCATTAGCAGGGTCGCGTCGAGGCCGGTCCGGCCACGGCGACCGCTGCGGACGTGGGAACCCAACGTGAACGGGTGCCGCTGCGGGGCGCGCTCACGCAGGTGCCGCCCGGTGAAGTCCAGCAGCTCCAAGGCGTTCGCCGGCAGCGGCAGGTTGAGGGTCAGCGAGTCGAGGACGTAGTCGTCGCCGCCGATGTTCGTCACCGTCGCGCCCAGCCGCACCACGCCCGACGGCGAGAGCGCCACCCGCAGCTCGAGTGCCAGCCCGGCGGCGGTGTCCTGTGCGGCGGTGATCAGGGTGCCGTCGGCCGCCAGGTCCACCGCGGTCTTCGTGAACAGCGGACTGAACGCCCGACCGGCCCGGCTGCCGGCGATGCCGGGGGTGCCCGCCCAGCCGGTGGCGGCTTCGGCCAGTACGCCGACGGGGAGCGGGTGGTCGATGCTGTTGGAGACGACCGGCGGCCGGGCCGCGCGGGCCAGGTCCGCCAGTTCGGCTTCGGTGGGCTGCCCGAGATCGGCGCCCCAGTACAGGACGCGGGGCAGGCGGTCGCCGGTCGCGTGGAGCACGAGGCTGGTGCCGGCGGCGGCGAAGTGGACCACGCCGGGGCTCGCTTGCTTGTCGTCGCTCGCGGTGAACGTCGTCGTCAGCACCCAGTTAGTTTCACTACAACACTAACGTGTGTCAAGAAGTCACTCTCCGGTCCCCTTAGCGCCTACTTTGTTTCAGAAGTGACATAACGAGACACTCTCCCGCGGTACCCTCGCCCGGTGAGTTCCGGAACCCGTGAAGGCCGAGTACGGGCCGCAGCACCCTGGCCACAGCTTCCCGAAGCCGCCCGTCAGGTCCTCCTCGAGGTGCTCATCCACGGCCCCACTTCGCGCGCCGAGATCGCCGCGCGCCGGCAGCTGTCGCGGCCGACGCTGAGCCGGATCACCCGGCAGCTCTTCGACGACGGACTGCTGGCCGAGGGCGGGACCGAGTTGCGTTCGACGACCGGGCGGCCGTCGGAGCTGCTGCACGTCCACGGCGCCGCCCGGCACTTCTTCGGCGTGAAGCTCACCGGTGACCACCTCTACGCCGTGGTCACCGACCTCACCGCCGCGGTCGTGGCGTCGCTCGACACTCCCCTGCGCTCGGCCGCCGTCGCCGAGGTCGTCGGGCAGATCGCCGAAGCCGGCTCGACGCTGCGCGCCGCGTTCCCGGACCTGACCGCCGCGGGCGTGACACTGGCCGGGACCGTGCGCTCGGGAGTCGTGCACGGGTCCGCGTACCTGCACTGGTCCGGCGTCCCGCTCGCCGGCCTCGTCGCCGAGGCGACCGGCCTGCCCACCGCCGTGGACAACGACGTCCAGGCACTGACCGCCGCCGAACACTGGTTCGGCGCCGGCGCCGGGCTGCGGTCCCTGGTGCTCATCACGATCGGCGTCGGCATCGGCTGCGGCCTGGTGCTCAACGGCGAACTCGTCGAGGGCGCCCACGGAACCGTGGGCCGGGCGGCGCACCTCGTCGTCGACCAGTCCGGGCCGGTGTGCGACCTCGGGCACCGCGGCTGCGCCGCCAGCTACCTGCTGAACGAGTCGATCGTGCGGGCCCTCGGCGCCCGGGACTACGCCGACGCCGTCGCCCGGGCCCAGGACGGCGACCCCGCCGCCCGGCGGGTGTTCGGCGACGCCGGCTTCGCCCTCGGCACCATCATCGGCACGGTCGCCAACCTCGTCGACCCGCGCAAGGTCCTGCTGACCGGCGACGGCCTGCCGCTGTACGAGCTCGCCGCGGACCGGGTGCGGGACGGGATCGCGAAGTCCTACGAACCGGATCCCACCCAGCTCGACCTCGACGTGCGGGCCTTCGACTTCGGCGAATGGGCGCGGTCCGGGGCCGCGCTGGCCATCCGCGCCGCACTGACCGGCCGGACCGTCAGTCCCCGCTGAGGGTTTACAACGACAGTTCCGCGGCGTTAAGGTTTTTCCCGCCTGAGAGCGCTTCCACATCGACCGTCCACAGTGGCCGGTCGATCGCCCTCGGGAGGTATCGTGCAGAGATTCCTCGGCTACTGCGCACTCGTGCTCACCGCGCTGATCGCCACGCTCATCGTCCCCACGGCCGCGTCCGCCGCGGCACCCACGCGCATCATGGCGCTCGGCGACTCGATCACCGGGTCGCCGGGCTGCTGGCGCGCGCTGCTCTGGCGGCACCTGCAGAACACCGGGTACACGAACACCGACTTCGTCGGTACGCTGCCGGCGCCCGGCTGCGGATTCGCCTACGACGGGGAAAACGAAGGTCACGGCGGCTACCTCGCCACCGGGATCGCGAACAACAACCAGCTGCCCGGGTGGCTCGGCGCGACGCACCCGGACATCGTGCTCATGCACCTGGGCACCAACGACGTCTGGAGCAACATCGGCACCACGACGATCCTCGACGCCTACACCCGCCTGCTCGGCCAGATGCGGGCGAGCAACCCCGCCATGAAGGTGATCGTGGCGAAGATCCTCCCGATGAACCCGGCGAACTGTTCCGCGTGCGGCCAGCGCGTCGTCGACCTCGACAACGCCATCCCCGGCTGGGCCCAGGCCCGTTCGACGGCCGCGTCCCCCATCACGGTCGTCGACCAGTGGACCGGGTTCAGCACCGCCGCCGACACCGTCGACGGCGTCCACCCGAACAGCACGACCGGGATCCAGAAGATGGAAAGCCGGTGGTACCCGGCGCTGACCGCGGCGCTCGGCGGTGGCAGCACGCCGACCGGCGCCACCCTCGTGGGCGTCCAGTCCGGACGGTGCCTCGACGTCGTCGGGGCCGGCACGGCCAACGGGACCAAGGTCCAGCTCTGGGACTGCAACGGCCAATCCAACCAGGCCTGGACGTTCGGTTCGGCCGGCGAAATCCGGGGCGGCAGCGGCCGCTGCCTCGCGGGCGAAGGCACGTCACCGGGCGCCGTGGTGGACATCCGGGACTGCACCGGCCAGGCCGGCCAGCAGTGGACGCTCAACGCCGACGGCTCGGTCACCGGCCGGCAGTCCGGCCTCTGCCTCGACGCGAGTGGCCAGCAGACGGCCAACGGAACCGCGGTGGCGCTCTGGACCTGCAACGGGCAGGCGAACCAGCGCTGGTCCCGGCACTGAGGACCGCACGCGGACCGGGCCCGGCCCGGTCCGCGTGTCCCGGGGCTCACCGGCGAGCCACCGGTCCGGTACTCACCCGGATCGCGAACGCCGGAGCCGAAGTGGCGGTGTCGCCCGCGTTCCCGCCGTCGATCACCTGCCGCAGCACCGACACCGCCACCGCAGCACTGGTCCCGGCGCCGAGGAGACCGCACGCCGACCGGGCCCCGCCCGGTCCGCGCGTCCCGACGGTCACCGGCGAGCCACCGGTCCGGTACTCCCCCGGATCGCGAACGCCGGAGCCGACGTGGCAGTGTCACCGACGTTTCCCCCGTCGATCACCTGCCGCAGCACCGACACCGCCACCGCAGCACTGATCCCGGCGCCGAGAAGACCCGCACGCCGACCAGGCCGGAGCCCGGTCCGCGCGTCCCGACGGTCACCGGCGAGCCACCGGTCCGGTACTCCCCCGGATCGCGAACGCCGGAGCCGAAGTTGCGGTGTCGGCCGCGTTTCCCCCGTCGATCACCTGCCGCAGCACCGACACCGCCAGCGCGCCGCACTCGGCGATCGGCCGCCGGACCGCGGTCAACGCCGGGCGGGCGAGCCGGCAGAGCACCGAGTCGTCCCACGCCACGATGGACAGGTCCCCCGGAACCCGGAGCCCCAGCCCCTGTGCGGCCACCAGACCGCCCACCGCTATGACGTCGTTGTCGAACACCAACGCGGTCGGGGAACGCTTCGACTTCAGGACCCGGCGGGTCGTGCCCGCGGCGCCTTCGTCGCTGTAATCGGCGTAGACCGTGCGCGCGTCCGCCAGGCCGAGCCGGCCCGCCGCGGCCACGAACGCGTCCGTCCGGGTTCGCGTGCGCAGGAACGTCTCGGGCCCGGCGACGCGCACCACGGACCGGTGTCCGAGGCCGGCCAGGTGGGCGAGCACCCCCGTCATCGCCTGCCGGTCGTCCACCCACACCGACGGCACGTCGGACCGGCCCAGCGGACCGCCCAGCGCGACGGCGGGCAGGCCGATCTCGGCGAGCTCGTCCGGCCGGGTGTCGCCGATCCGCAGGTCGAGCAGGAGGACGCCACCCACGGTCCGCTCCCGGTGCCAGCGCCGGTAGATCTCGAGTTCGGCGGAGCGGCTCGGCGCGGCCTGCAGCACCAGCGACACCGCTCCCGTGGCCGGCTGCCGCTGGATCCCGGACAGGAGCGCGCCGAAGAACGGCTCGGCGGCGAGAGCGGCCGCCGGCCGGTGGACCACCATCCCCAGCGCCCCGGACCGGCGGACGTGGCGGTGCGTTCCGCCACCCGGCGTCCAGCCGAGCTGCCGAGCGATCTCGACGACCCGGTTGCGCGTCGCCTCGGAGACGCCGCGGCGGCCGTTGAGCGCGTAGGAAACGGCACCCTGCGACACCCCGGCGCGCGCCGCGATTTCCCTGACGGTCGGACGCTTCATCACACCTCCGGAAACGCTGAAGTCGTAGCTCACCCCCGCAGCCGCAAATCCTGGCGAATTCGGCGAGATCCGCCCCGGACGGAATCCGTCCGGGGCGGAAGCCGGTTCATTTCAGAGTGGGAACTTCGTCCCTGGTGATCACGTACGCGCTGGTGTACGTCTTTTGCAGCTGGCTGATCGAGTTGTGCGAGGTGTTGGTCAGCCAGTCGGTGTGCCAGGTGTTGAACATGACCCACCGCGTGTTCGACGACTGCAGCTGGTCCGGGTCCGGAATCGGGCCGTTCTCGTGCAGGGCGATCGGGATGGTGCCGCCGACGATGTTCCGGGTGGCGGTGAACAGGCCGGCCTGGGGTCCGTAGTCACCGGCGTAGGTGTCCGAACCGGCGATGTCCACCAAGGACTTGCCCGGGTAGAACGACGAGTCCGGCTGACCGTTGAACGGCAGCAGCCAGACCAGGTTGTCGAGCCCCTTGGTGCCGGTGAGGTAGTTGTACTCGAACTGCCACAGCCGCTTGTACTGGGCGCCGCCTTCCTTGCTCCACCAGAACCAGGTTCCCCCGGCTTCGTGGAACGGACGCCACAGCACCGGAACCCCGGCGTTCTCCATGATCTGCAACTGGGCGGCGGCCTTGTCCAGCCGCTGGACGAACGAGGCGTATTCGGCCGTTCCCGGCGTGAGCACGGCGTTGATCGACACGGACATCTGGCTGCCCTCGTAGGTGTCCGGCTTCGTCGGCGCACCCATGTGGTAGCCGACCATCGGGATGCCACCGGCGTTCCACCACGTCACCCCGCGGCCGCCGACGCCGTCCTGCTCGATGTCCATGCCGCGGATCGCCGGGTACTTGCCCGTGCGGTCGTGGATGTAGTTCATCTCGTACTCGGAGCCGGCCACCCAGGTGGACTCCTCCTGGCCGGAGATGATGTGGTTGCCGTACTGGCTGTAGAAGTAGCAGAGCAGCTTCTTCGCCTGGGCCGTCGCCCGCGGGTTGACGGGATCGGCCGAGCAGGTGCCGCCGGGCGGCGTCGATCCGCCGCCGAGACTCCACCGCTGGTTGGCCTGGCCGTGACAGCCCCAGAGCTGGACCGCCGTGCCGTTCGCGGTCGCCGCGGCGTTCACGTCGGCGCACAAGCCCGACTGGGCGCCGTAGACGCTGCCGTCGGAACGCAGGGCGAACTTCTGGTTCGCCGCGCCGGTGCAGGTCCGGATCTGCAGCTTGGTGCCGGCCGCGGTACCGGCGGCGTCCAGGCACATCGAACCACCGAACACACGCAGCTCACCGGCGTCCGTGAGGGTCCACTGCTGGTTGGCCTGGCCGTTGCAGTCCCAGATCTGGATCCCGGTACCGGCGGTCTGCACGTTGCCGGTCACGTCGAGGCAGCGGCCGGACGCCGCGCCGACGAGGGAGCCGGTCTGGGCCGCCGAAGCGGTTCCGCCGGTGGCGAGCAAGGGAACGACGAGAACCGACGCCGCGAAAACCCGGCCGGCTCTCCTTCCCCAGCGGCCGAACGGGTTTGGCACCTGTGGCGAACTTCGAGGGAACGACATCGCATCTCCTTTGATGGCGATGAAGGCCGGCCCGCCCGAAAGCGGGCGCGGCGCGAGGGAGGATGACAACGTCTGAGAGCGCTTCCAGTCCGAAATTCTAACACCACATTGACACCCGGAAACCCTCCGAGAATAAGTTCGAGCCGGAAACTTAAGAAGGTTGACTTGAACCGCCGGTAAATCCGTGCAGCGCGGAACGAAGATTCCGCGATCGGCGGGAAATCAATCGCGACGGACCGAATCGTCGCGCTTCTCCGGGCGCGACCTCAGGCAGGCGGCACGGTGCTGGCGCGCAGCACGCACTTCGCGCCCGGCGACCAGCGTTCGGTCACCGGGGCACCGTCGACCAGTTCCAGCACCGATTCCGCCACCGAGACGCCGTACTGGTGCACGTCGACGCTCATCGTCGTCAGCGAAGGGGTGGCCAGGCGGCACAGCGTCGAGTCGTCCCAGGCGATGATGCTGAGCCGCTCCGGCACCTCGATGCCCAGTTCCTTGGCGGCCGCGAGCCCCGCCAGCGCCATCACGTCGTTGTCGTAGAGGATGGCTGTCGGCGGTTCGGCACCGGACAGCAGCTCGGTGGTGCGTTTCGCCCCGGACTCCTCCGAGTAGTCGCCCTCCGCGATGAGCGGCTCGATGCCGGCCTCCCGGCAGCCGGCGACCAATGCTTCGGTGCGGGCCCGGGTGTGCAGCAGCGGCGCGGGCCCGGTCACCCGCGCGATGCGCCGGTGACCGAGGTCGAGGAGGACGCCCAGCGCCTCCCGGACCGGCCCGGCGTTGTCGGTGCGCACGGTCGGGAAGCCGTGGTCGTCCTCGGGCTCGCCGACGAGGACCGCCGGCATGTCCAGCGACCGCAGCAGGGCCGGCCGGGGATCGTCGTGGACGAGGTTGACCACGACGGTCGCCTCGACCATCCGCTGCGCGGCCCACCGCCGGTACGCCGCGAGTTCGCCGTCCTGCGTGCTGACGACGTGCAGCAGCAGCGAGAGGTCCCAGTCGGCGAGGTGCTGCTCGATCCCCGCGATGAACTCCATGAAGAACGGCTCGGTGCCGAGCAGCCGGGGTGGGCGGGCCAGCACCAGGCCGATCGCGCCGGAGGGACGGGGGGTACTCACTCAGGACCTCATCACCGGGGAGCCGAGCGCGTTCGCCGACCGCAGCACGAGCGGGTCGGCGAAGGCGGCCGGATCGACCGTGTTCGCGGTGCGGACCAGGAACGACCGGGTTTCGCCCGGGAGCAAGGTGATCAGCATGTCGTCGACCACGGCGTCGGGCGCCACGCGGTCGGCCAGGAGGGCGACGTCCCGGGCCAGCGCGGAAGCGGTGACGTCGACGCGGTAGCCGCCCGGCACCGCCGTCGCGGCGGCGGACAGCGGACCGGGCACGTAGTCGTGCTCGAGGTCTTCGCCGAAGACGTGCACGAGCCGGGTCTCTTCGGTCGTCGCCACGAGCACCTCCTCTCCGGTCCCGGCCGGTGCCAGCTCCACTGTGGAACGGGCCGGCACGGCGAACCGCAGTCTACGGCGCCCGGTGACCTCGCCGGCGACCGTCCGCGTTTCCAGCTCGAGGTCACCCGACCAGGGCGTGGCGGTGTCGTTGACCGCGATGACGACGTCTTCGCCGTCGCGCGGCTGGACCGTGAGCAGCCGGGGGGCGAACGCGTGCTTGAGGGCGTACCACAACGGCTTGAGCCGTTCGTCGGAGTCGATCGCGGCCCAGGAGGTGACCGGCCAGCAGTCGTTGAGCTGCCAGACGACGGCCCCGGCGGTGCGCGGCCACCACGACCGGAAGTGCTCGATGCCGAAGGCGACCGCGCGGGCCTGGTTGAGCTGGGTGGCCCAGTGCCAGTCGGGGAACGTCTCCGGCCGCGGCAGGCGCGCCGCCAGCCCGCGGTCGAGCTTGCCGTTGCCGTCCTCGGCCTTCTGGTGCCGCAGGAACGCCGGCGACGCCGGCGTGAGCGGGTCGTCGTGGATCCACCGGGTCAGGGTGGCCCAGGTGGGTGGGCCCTGGAAGCCGAACTCCGAGCAGAACCGCGGGATGTGGTCGCGGTAGTGGGCGTAGTCGACGCGGTTCCACACGTCCCACTCGTGCCGGGTGCCGTGGTCGGGGTCGTTGGGGTGGCGATCGCCGGGGCTGTACGGGCTTCCCGGCGCGTAGGGGCGGGTCGGGTCGAGCTCGGCGACGATGGCGGGCAGCAATTCGGTGTAGTACTTCAGGCCCCACGTGCGGCCGTCGAGCTGCTCGGGCCAGCCCCAGTCGGCGAAGCCCCAGAGGTTTTCGTTGTTGCCGTTCCAGAGGGCGAGGGAGGCGTGCGGGGTCAGCCGGGCGACGTTCTCCCGCGCCTCCGCCGCCACCTCCGTCCACAGTGGCTCCTCCTCGGGGTAGGAGGCGCAGGCGAACGGGAAGTCCTGCCACACCAGGACGCCGCGTTCGTCGCAGACGTCGTAGAAGTCTTCGGTTTCGTAGATCCCCCCGCCCCAGATGCGCAGCAGGTTGAGGTTCGCCCCGAGGGCCTGGTCGACGCGCCGGGCGAGCCGGTCGCGGGTGATCCGGGTGAGGAAGTGGTCGTCGGGAATCCAGTTGGCCCCCTTGGCGAACACCGGCGTGCCGTTGACCACGAACGTGAACGGGGTGCCGATCCCGTCCGGTTCGGTGTCCACGGTGACGGTCCGGAACCCGATGCGGCGCCGGTAGGCGTCGAGCTCGATCCCGGCTCCGGCGAGGCCGACTTCGAGGTCGTAGAGCGGGTGTTCGCCGTAGCCGGCGGGCCACCACAACCGGACGTCCGGCACCGTCAGCGTCACGGTTCCCCGGGTGCCGCCCGGTTCGATGGTGGCGCGCACGGTCCGGTTCTCGGCCGGGATGGAGGCGACCAGCTCGAGCCGGTCGCCCGGGCCGGTGGCGCGCTCGACGTCCGCGTGGACGGTGACCCGGCCGGTGCCATCCTCGTCGACCGTCACCAGCGGCCGCACGGTGGCGAGCCGGGCGGTGGTCCACCGCTCGAGCCGGACCGGCTTCCAGATCCCCGCGGTCTGCAGGTCCGGTCCCCAGTCCCAGCCGAACGAGCAGGCCATCTTGCGGATCATGTTGAACGGGCTCGGGTAGGCGTGGTCGCGCCAGCCCAGCTCCGCCTCGACCGCCTCGGCGTGGGTCAGCGCGCTCGCGATCTCGACGACGAGGGTGTTCGTGCCCTCCCGCAGGATCTCGCGGACGTCGAAGCGGTAGGAGCGGTGCATGTTGGCGGTCTGTCCGAGCGGCCGGCCGTTGAGGGTCACGGTCGCCACGGTGTCGAGGCCGTCGAAGACGAGATCCGTGCGTTCCGCCGAAGCCGGCGCGGAGGCTTCGAAGTCGAGCGTGTACCGCCACCCGGCCCGGTGCATCCACGCGACGCCGGCCTCGGCGGCGTCGAGGTACGGATCCTCGATCAGGCCGGCGGCCAGCAGGTCCAGGTGGGCGGAGCCCGGCACGGTGGCGGGGAGCGCACGACCCCGGACCGCGTCCGGAACCGGCCCGGCCACGGCCTCGATCCGCCAGCCGCGGTGCAGTTCCTGACGGTTCAATTCGGGCGCTCCTCCCGGCGGCTCACCTCGAGCGCGCCTCCCTCGCGATTGTTACTCAAGTAACTTAAGTAAGTCAACCAAGTTATGGTTCAGACCTTCTTCGATCAGCGGGTCAGCTGGACGACGGCGCGGCGTGCCCACCTCGGGTCATGCCGGTGCGCCGGGGAACCAGCACCGCGCGAAGTGCGCGTCTCCCACCTTCTCCTCCGCCGGTGTCGTGGCGCAGACCGCCGTCGCCGAGCGGCAGCGGTCGCGGAAGGTGCAGCCGCTGTGCACGCCGGGCGCGAGGCCGCCGCCGACCGGCTCGGCCTGCTCCACCGCCGCTGTCCCCCGCCGGTCGGGATCGGGCGCGGCCGCCGCGAGCAGCCGGGTGTACGGGTGCTTCGGCCGCAGGATCACCTCCGACGCCGGGCCGCGTTCGACGATCCGGCCGCGGTACAGCACCGCGATGTCGTCGGCGAAGTGGCGGGCCGTGGCCAGGTCGTGCGTGATGTACAGGACGGCCAGCCGGTCCTCGCGCTGCAGCCGACCCAAGAGGTTGAGCACGCCGAGGCGGATGGAGACGTCGAGCATCGACACCGGCTCGTCCGCGATGATGACCTTCGCCCCCGGCGCGAGCGCCCGGGCGATCGCCACCCGCTGGCGCTGGCCGCCCGACAGCTCGTGCGGCCGGCGCCGGGCGATTTCGTCCGCCGGGGACAGGTTGACGCGCTCCAGCAGGTTCAGGACCTGCCGCCAGGTGTCCTCGCGTCCCCGGGCACGCCCGTGCAGCAGCAACGGCCGCGCCAGGTGGTGCTCGACCGTGTGGAAGGGGTTCAGCGACGCGAACGGGTCCTGGAACACCATCTGCACGTGGTCGCGGTACGCCCGGCCGGACACCTCGGCACCGTCGTCGGCGCTGACCACGATCCGCCCGGACGACGGCGACTCGAGGCGCGCGACCATCCGGGCGATCGTCGACTTCCCCGATCCGGATTCGCCCACCAGCGCCGTCGTCCGGCCGGGGGTCAGGGTGAACGACACGCCGTCGACCGCGCGCAGCCGGGACCGGCGCACCCCGTCGCGGACCCGGAAGTCCTTCACCAGGTCGCGAACCGCCAGCTCGGTCACCGGACACCTCCTTCGGTGAGGGCTTGGTCGCGCAGGAACGCCCCGCGCTCCCCGGTCAGGCTCGGGAACGACGCGAGCAACGTCCGGGTGTAGGGGTGCGCCGGCGCGCGGTACATCCGCTCGGCCGGCGCGTCTTCGACGATCTCGCCGTCCTTCATCACCGCGATCCGGTCGGCGATCTCCAGCAGCAGCGGCAGATCGTGGGTGATGAGGATGACGGCGAAGCCGAACTCGTCCCGCAGCCGCAGGATCTCCTTCAGGATCCCGCGCTGCACCACGACGTCCAGCGCGGTCGTGGGCTCGTCCATGATCATCACCTGCGGGTCGAGCAGCAGGGCCATCGCGATCATCACGCGCTGCCGCATCCCGCCCGACAGCTCGTGCGGGTACGCGCCCAGCCGGCCGGGATCGACGCCGACCAGCCGCAGGACCTCCGCGCACTTCACATTCCGCTGTGCCTTCGGCAGGCCCGGGCGGTGGGTGGTCAGGACGTCGTCCAGCTGGGAACGCACGGTGGTCACGGGGTTCAGCGCGTTCATCGCCCCTTGGAAGACCATCGAGAGCCGGTCCCAGCGGAACGCGCGCAGTTCCTCGCGTTCGAGGGCCAGCACGTCGATGTCCGAGCCGTCGCGGTCGTGCAGGACGACCGTGCCCGCGGTGACCTCCGCGGGCGGCCGGTGCAGCCGGTTGATCGCGTAGGCCAGGGTCGTCTTCCCGCAGCCGGACTCCCCGGCCAGGCCGAGGATTTCGCCACGCCGGAGCGTGAGGGACACGTCCTTGACCGCGTGGACCGGCGCCTGCGTGCGGTAGACGACGTCGAGGTGGCCGACGCTCAGCACGACGTCGGCCCCGGCCTCGGCCGGCGGCCGGGTTTCCGGCCGTTCGGCGCGGCGCCGCCGGCCCGCCACCCGCAGCTTGGGGTTGATGATCTCGTCGATGCTGAAATTGATCAGCGACAGCCCGCAGCCGAACAACGCGATGACCAGACCGGGCGGGACGAACCACCACCAGGCCGACCGCTGGAGGGCGAACCCGTTCTGGGCGAAGTAGAGCATCGTCCCCAGCGTCGAGGAATTCGACGCACCGAGCCCGAGGAACGACAGCCCGGCCTCGGACAGGATCGCCGCGATCACGGCGAACACGAACTGCGACGCCAGCAGCGGCAGGAGGTTGGGCAGGATTTCGACGGTGATGATGCGCCGGCGCTTCTCCCCCGCGACCCGCGCGGCGGCGACGTAGTCGCGGTTGCGCAGCGACAGCGTCTGGGCGCGCAGGACCCGCGCCGAGGCCGCCCACCCGGTGATGGCCAGCACGAGCGCGACCGTCCACGCGCCGCGGGACTCGGGCGGCACGAACCCGGCGATCACGATCACCAGCGGCAACCCGGGGATGACCAGCATGACGTTGGAGAACAGGGAAAACACTTCATCGACGGCGCCGCCGGCGTAGGCGCCGATGACGCCGAAGAACGCGGAGAGCACCGTCGCCAGCACCCCGACGATCAGGCCGATCTCGAGGGAGCCGCGGGTGGCGTACGCCAGCTGGGCGAAGACGTCCTGCCCGGTCTGGGTGAGACCGAGGAGGTGGCCGTCGCCGGGCGGGGCGAGGCCGGCGTCACGGATCGCGTCGGGGTCGCCGACGAACAGCGGCCCGAAGATCCCGAACAGGGCGATCACCGCGACCAGGCCGAGCCCGACGCCCAGGCGGGGCGACCACGCCGGCAGGACCGCGCGCAGTCCGCTGATGCGGCCCCGGCGGACGGGCGTCAGGATCGGCGCGCCCGTGGTGGTTTCGGGACTGAGGTTCGTCACGTGCCGTTCTCCTTCTCAGGCCCGGGCCCGGGTGCGCGCGTCGATCAGGCCGTACAGCAGGTCGATCACGAGGTTGGCGGCGAGCACGGCCACGGTGATGATCAGGAAGATGCCCTGCATCAGCGCGTAGTCGTTGTTCTGCACCGCCTGCAGCAGCTTCGAGCCGATGCCGGGGTAGGAGAACACCTGCTCGGTGACGATCGACCCGGACACCACGAAGCCCAGCGAAATCGCGAACCCGGCCACCGACGGCAGGACCGCGTTCCGGGCGGCGTAGCGCAGCATCACCCGCCCGTCGCGCAGTCCCTTGGCCTGCGCGGTGAGCACGTAGTCCTCGGATCCGGTGGACACCATCATGTTGCGCATGCCGAGCAGCCAGCCGCCGACCGAGGAGACGACGATGGTGAGCGCGGGCAGGGTGCCGTGGTACACGGCGGATCCGAGGAAGTCGGCGTTCCACCCCGGGTCGAGGGCCACGTCGTAGCCGCCGAGCAGCGGGAACCACCCGAGGGCGCCGGCGAGCAGCGCCGCCAGCAGCAGCGCCAGCCAGAAGTACGGGACCGCGGCCAGGACCGTGGTCCCCGGCACGAGGGCGTCCAGCCACGTGCCGCGCTTCCAGCCGACGAACATGCCGAGCCCGACCCCGAGCAGGAACGACAGCAGCGTCGCGATGCCCACCAGGACCAGCGTCCAGGGCAGCGCCTGGGCGATGACGTCGGAGACCTTGGCGGGGAAGACGCTGACCGACACGCCGAGGTCGCCGTGCGCCAGCCGGCCGAGGTACGAGCCGTACTGCGACCACAACGGCTCGTCGCTGTGGGTGCCCAGCAGCAGTTCGTAGGCGCGGCGCACCGACGGATCGGGCGTCGCACCGCGCTGGGCCAGCTTCGCGAGCAGGACGTCGACCGGGTTGCCGGGGAGCAGGCGCGGGATCAGGAAGTCGAGCGTCAGCGCCGCCCACAGGGCCACCAGGTAGAACGCCAGCTTCCGGAGGTAGTAGCTCACCGGTCACTGACCCGCGGGCTTGAGCGCCTTGTAGATCTGGGCCTGGTCCGGCCGGCTCCACACCGCCGGGAAGGCGTACAGGCTGTCCTTGGCCGGCCAGCCGGTGAACTTGGCCGAGTGGTACTCGCTCGTCGTGCCGCCGGTCAGGATCGGGATGTAGGGCATGTCCTGTTCGACGCGGGTCTGGACGACGTCGAAATACGGCTGCCGCTTCGCCGCGTCCGTCGAGTCGATGCCCTTGACGGCGTTGAGCGCCGCGTCGACTTCCGCATTGGAGTAGCGGCTGTAGTTCGGGTAGGCCGATTCGCCGACCTTGGCCGTGGTCTCGGTCGAGAAGTAGTAGTTGTAGTCGTAGAAGGGGTCCGCCGACGGGCCCTGGTTCATCGCGTCGATCAGCAGCTGGAAGCGGCCGCGCACGCGGGCGTCGGCCCACTCGTTGTAGGACACCTGCTGGGCGGTCAGCTTGATCCCGGCGGGCTGCAGCTGCTGGGCCATGGTGGTGATCGCGGTGATGTAGTCGGTCCAGCCCGAGGGCACCTGCACCGTCAGCTCCAGCGGTTTGCCGTCCTTGGCGAAGAAGCCGTCCGGGCCCTTCACGTAACCCGCCCCCTGCAGGAGCCCGGCCGAGCGGCCGAGGTCGGGTCCCTTCGGGGCGAGCCGTTCCCGCAGTTTCGAGGAGACGTACTTGGCGTCCCGGCCGAGCAGCGTGAAGCCGGGCGAGATGTCGGAGGCGGTGTCCTCGAAGGCCAGCGCGTTGAGCTGGGTGCGGTTGATCGCGTAGTAGATCGCCTTGCGGACGGCCGGGTCGGTCTGCGGGCCGGTGCAGCCGAGGGCGGCGTTCGAACAGGTCGTGAGGTTCATCTGGTTCATCGGGACGGTGATGGCCTGGTAGCCCGGGTAGTTCTTCGCGACGTTCTTGATTTCGGGGACCGGCCCGGTCTGCCAGTCGATCTGCTTGCTCGCCAGCGCGTCCGCGCCGGACTGGTTGCCCGCCAGCGCGAGGTAGCGGATCCGCTTCACCGCGGGCTCGCCGCCCCAGTAGCCGGGGTTGGCCTTGAACGTGAACGCCTGGGGCTTGAACTCCTCGAGCACGAACGGGCCGGTGCCCACCGGCTGCGCGATCACGTCGTTCGCCGGGTCGGGGATCTTCGACCACAGGTGCCGGGGAACGATGAAGGTCTTGCCGAGGACCTGCGCGCCCTGCATGAACGCGGGCTTCGAGAAGGTGATCCGGACGTGGGTGTCGTCGGTGGCGACGGCCTGGCCGTCGTAGCCGGTGGTGTTGATGGTCTTGTTCTTCGCCACCATGTCGAGCGTGAACGCGACGTCCTCGGCGGTGAAGGGCGTGCCGTCGGAGAACTTCACGTTCGGCCGCAGGGTGACCAGCAGCTGCGTGCCGTCGGCGTTCCAGGCGAAGTCGGTGCCCAGCAGCGGGACGGGCTTCGCGTCCTGGGTGATGTTGTAGAAGAACAGCGGTTCGAAGATCGTCCCCGGGCCTTCCATCGTGCTGGAGGAGAACGGGTTGAAGTTGATCTGGTAGTCGCCCGACTGGCCGGTGTAGGCGACCAGCGTGCTGTCCGCGGCGGACCCGCTGTCCGACGACCCGCAGCCGGTGAGGAACGTGGTGGCCGCGACCGCGGCGAGCACGGCGCCGCCTGCCCTGCGACGCGCTGGGTGAACCGACATCAAGTCCTCCTGGCTGGGCTGCGTTGACCGTCCGCCGATCACGGCAGGCACAAGACTGGAGGCATTGTTAAGTCATCGAAGAAATTAAGTCAACCCTTTCGGGGCATCTGCCGGGCGCGAACGCGCTGTCTACACCCGGCTGGCGGGCAGCGCCTTGCTACTCTTCGCGTATCGACCTAAGTAAGTCGGCAGGAGTTCGGATGAGCGCGCCCACCAGGACCACCCCGCACACCAGCAGCCGGGCGGCGGTCCTCGACGTCATCCGGGCCGCCGGCACCATCAGCCGGGTCAGCCTGGTCAACGCCACCGGCCTGACCGGTGCCACGATCTCGACGGTCGTCCGCGGTCTCCTCGACGACGGCCTCGTCCAGGAGACCGGACGCGCCGCGTCGACCGGCGGCAAGCGCCGCGTCCTGCTGCAGCTGAACCCGTCGGCCCGGTACGCCGTCGGCATCCACCTCGACCACGCCGACATCACGTACGTGGTCACCGACCTGGCGGGAGCCGTGGTCGCGCGCATCTCCCGGCCCGGCGCGGGGGACGCCGCCCCGGAAGCGGTCGTGCGGCGGATGACCGAAGAGGCCTGGGCGCTCGTCGCGAGCGCCGACGTCGACCGCGCGCGCCTGCTGGGCTTCGGCCTGGTCATCCCCGGCCCCCTCAGCGCCAACGAAGGCATGGCGATCACCCCGCCGGCCATGCGGCGGTGGGCGGACTTCCCGCTGGGCGGCGAAATGCGCCGCGCCACCGGCCTGCCGGTCGTGCTCGACAACGACGCGACCGCCGCGGCGCTCGGCGAGCACTGGTCCGGCGGCGTGGACCTGCCGCCCACCTTCGCCGCGCTGTACATGGGCAGCGGCATCGGCGCCGGGCTGATCGTCAACGGGATCAGCTACCGGGGCACGAGCGGCAACACCGGCGAGCTGGGCCACACCTGCCTCGACCTGGACGGTCCCGAATGCTGGTGCGGTGCGCGCGGCTGTCTCGAGGTCCTCGCCGGCCCGGCCGCGGTCGTGGCCGCCGCGCGTGCCGATCGCCGGCTCGCCCGCGCGGCCGGGTTGTCCCGGCGGGACCGCACCCCGGACCAGTCGGTGATCCCGGACTTCGCCGCGGTCAGCCGGGCGGCGCGACGGGGTGACGAGAGCGCGCTCGCGCTGCTGGAACGCTCGGCGCGGTACGTCGCGGTCGCCGTGCGGAACCTGGCGAACATCATGGACCTCGAAGCCGTGGTCCTCACCGGCCCCAGCTTCGCCATCGCCGGGCCGAGCTACCTGCCGGCGGTCAGCCGGGAACTGGACGGCATGTTCTTCGCCCGCGCCAACCACACAGTCGAGATGCGGCTGTCCCGGGCGGCGGCGACCGCACCGGCGATCGGCGCCGCCGCGATGGTGCTGCAGTCCGAGCTCGTGCCGCTGCACAGCGGCCTGCGGCTGCCGGAGAACCTCCAGCCGTCCGAACCCCCGCTGTCACCCGCTTCCTGAACGGCCCAGCAGCACGCCACCGGCGAACGACGCGCTCATCGGCAGCCGGGTGATCAGCGCGGCCTGGTAGGCGTGGTAGACGTCGGGTTTGCCCGGCCACACCGCGGCCGCGGGGGCGTTGCCGCGGTCGAGTTCGTGGTGCCAAGACCCGTCTTCCCGGTCCACGAAGTACTTCTCCGCGTAGTCGCACCACCGCCGGAACCACGAGAGGTACTGCGCCTCTCCGGTCGCCTGGTGCAGCACCCAGGCCGCGGCCATCGCCTCGGCCACGACCCAGTGCAGGCGGCTGTGCACCACCGGCGTCCCCGCGAAGTCCGTGGTGTAGACGAAACCGTCCGCGCCGTCGACCGACCAGCCGTCCCGGACCGCGGTGGCGAACAGGTCGCCGGCGCTCTCGAGGAGCCGGTCCGGGGCGCGGCTGCCCAGCGCGGTCCGCACGTGCACCGCCAGCCGGGCCCATTCGAAGAGGTGCCCGATGGTGACGCCGTACGGCCGGAACGGGTGGGCCGGGTCGTCGCGGTGGTACTCGGGCAGCTCGGTCCCCTCCGCCGTGAAATGCTCGGGGAGCCGCCAGCCGTGCCCGCGGGCGACCCGGCCGACGAGCCGCTCGACGATGTGGGCGGCCCGCTCGGACAGCCGCGGGTCGCCGGTGATCTCGGCGGCCGCGAGCAGGGCTTCGACGGCGTGCATGTTGGCGTTGGCCCCGCGGTAGGGCTCGAGCCGGGTCCATCCCCGGTCCCAGACGTCGGCCGCCAGGCCCGCCGCCGGCTCCCAAAAGCGGTCGTCGAACACGGCCAGCGCCTCGTCGAGCAGGAGCCGGGCGTCGCCGATCCCGGCGGCGGCCGCGCTCGCCCCGGCGAGGATGACGAAGACGTGCTCGTAGGCGCGTTTGTCGTCGGCGACCGGGCCGGCCGCGGTGGCCGACGCGAACCAGCCGCCGTGCTCGTCGTCGCGCAACAGGCCGGTCAGCGCGGCGACCCCGTGCTCCGCCAGTTCGCGGTACTCGCTTCTCCCCTGGGCCACGGCGAGGGCGAAGACGTGCGTCATCCGGCAGGTGATCCAGGTTTCGACCGGTCGCCCGTGCACCGGACGCCCTTGCTCGTCCAGCCAGGCGAAGCCGCCTTCGGGGTGCCGGGAAGCACGGGCGAACTCCAGCAGCCGATCCGGCTCGGCGGCCAGCCAGGGCGGCACCACCTCGGCGGCGAGCAGACGGCTCTCGGGCACCTGACCTCCTTGTTCCGCACAACAGAGCCCGCTCAGCTTACTTCATTAAGCTATCTAATCAAGTTGTCCGAGCCCGCGAGCTGCCGGGGAGGCGGCCGGGTGCCGCCTCCCCGGCTCCTCTACGCCTGGCGGGTCCAGACCTGGTTGGCAGCGCCGGTGCAGTTCCACACGATGACCGGTGTGTTGTCGGCGGTGCCGCCGCCGGACACGTCGAGACAGGCGCCGGCCTGGGCGTTGGTGATCGTGCCGTTCGCGGCGACCGTCCACTTCTGACTCGTACTGCCGCCGCACGAGCTGATCGTCACCGCCGTCCCCGGCTGGCCGCTGCCCGCGTCCATGCACTTCGTGCCGTTGTAAACCCGCAGCTCGCCGGCCGCCGTCGGGGTCCAGCGCTGGTTGGTCCCGCCGTTGCAGGTCCAGACGACCAGCGCGGTGCCGTTCGCCTGGGACTGGTTCGGCACGTCGACGCACTTGCCGGAGCCCGCGCCGACCAGGCTCACCGCCTGGTCACCCGGCCCGGGATCACCGCCGCCCGGGACGTCGAGCGGACAGGTGCTGCGGTAGCCCGAAATGCCGGTCGAATCCGCCAGGGACGGGCACAGGAACTTGCTGTAGCGGGTGTCGTGGTCGGCGAAGATCTTCAGCCACGGGATGACCCGCCGCATCATCACCGAGTTCGGCGACGTCGGGAAGCCGTGGCCCGCACCGGTCAGTTCGAGGTAGCCCTTCTCCACCCCGGCCGGAATGCCGTTGTAGAGGGTCTGGACGCTCGACGGGCTGACCGTCCCGTCGTTCTGCCCGGCCAGCAGCAGCGTCGGGACGTGGTCGGTGCTCAGGTTCTGCGACGGGCTGAACGGCGCCAGCCCGACCGCGGCCCACAAGGACGGCCGGTGCAGGGCCGCGTACATCGCACCCCCGCCACCCATCGAGTGCCCCATCACCGCCAGGCGCTGGGTGTCGACCCGGTCCCGGACCGGACTGCGCTGGGTCAGGTAGTCCAGGGCGGCCAGCAGCTGCGTGCCGCGTGCGGTGTCGTAGTCGGTGCGGCTGAGCGTGTCGATCCCGATGACGACGAACCCGAACGAGGCCAGCCACGGCCCCATCCACGCGCCTTCGGCCGCCCAGGTCGCGGTGTAGCCGGGCACGATCGCGATCGCCCCGAACTTGCCCTGCGAGGTGTCGGTCGGGTAGTAGATCTTGCCCGCGGCGAAGCCGTTCCCGCTGCCCACGGTCAGCTCCGCGGTCGCGAAGGTCCCCCGCGTGGCCGCGACGCTCGTCGTGGTCGGGTCCGGACCCCGCTGGTACGGGTTGTCGGCGGCGAAGGCCGGCCGGGCGCCGGCCGGCGCGACGATCCCGAGAACGACCGCCACGGCGGCCAGAGCCACCGCCCATCTCGATTTGCGGACCATGCGAATGCTTCCTTTCTCGACGTGCACCACGGGGCGATCAGCTCGCTTCGCCGTCGCGAAACCGGGGATGCGGTGGCTGGGTGACGGTGTTCGTTCACCCGATGACCGCGGCGAGCCGGGCCGCGATCTTCCGGTGACCCGCGTCGTTCGGGTGGGTGCCGTCCGCGGTGTCGGTGGCCGGGTCGATCCAGCCTTCCGTGGCGACGTAACGCACCTTGCCGTCGCTCGCGTTGGTCCGGGCGGCGACCGCGGCCTTGGTCTCGGTGACGTACCACTGCTTGAAGATTTCCATCGCGTGGAGGGTGGCGTTCGGGTACTTCGCGCGGATCCGCTGCAGCAGCGTGACGTACGCGCTCTGGAACTGGGCACCGGACACGTTGTGCGAGCGGTCGTTCGTGCCGAGGTTGATCACCACGTCACTGACCTGGTAGCGGGAGAAGTCCCAGTCCGGCGTACTGGTGTCCAGGCCCGTCTTGAAGTACCGGTCCCGCATGCCGATGCACCCCGAGGCCGGGTACAGGCAGACACTGGGACGGGCGATCTCGGTGTGCGCGACACCCAGTTTCTCGGCGGTCAGCCAGCCGTACGCGGTCAGCGCCTCCTGGGACGACTTGTAGCCCGCCGTGATCGAGTCGCCGACGAACTCCACGATCCGGGACGGCACGCTCACCGCCACGGTGTGCGCGCCGGAATCCAGGCTCACGCCCTGGAACACCTCGTCACCGTGGTAGGAGCCGGCATCCTGCCGGTAGGCCACCCGCAGCGTGTGCGTGCCCGACGGCAGCCGGGACGGCGTCAGGTTCACCGTCCCGCTCACGTTCCGGTACGACGCCCAGGCGCCGCCATCGACACTCGCGTACAGGTCGACGCTCGCGCGTTGACGCAGTTTCACCGCGGTACCGGTGAAACCCACCACCGCGTAGGCGCCGGCCCACCCGGGCACGTAGGCGCCCGGCGACCGGGTGTCCCACCGCCCGAAGTACCTGATGTTCGAGTCGGACGGCGAGCCGTCACCCGTGGCGGCCGCCGCCGGGTGCACCACCGTGGTGAGCGCGGTCAGGAGCGTGACCGCGAGCATCGTGGCCCGCGTTTTCGTGCCGATCGTCATGGGTTGTCTCGTTCCTGTGAACGCGCACGGAAAACACCGAAGAATTTCCGGCTGCAACTGAACGTTCAGGCGACCTGCGGCCAGCCCGCCGAGTCGTAGTTCAGGCGGTTGATGCCCAGGAGGGAAGCACCGTTGTCGGCGTAGTAGTGGTAGACGAGCAGATCGCCGCCGTTGTCGGCGAGCACGGCCTCGTGACCCGGCCCGTGGATGCTGCCGTGGCCGGCGAGGATTTCGGTGCCGCCACCGGAAGTCATCAGCACGCCGTTGCGGTCGGTGTAGGGGCCGGTGACGCTCGTGGACCGCCCGACCATCACCCGGTACGTGCTCGCCGCGCCCCGGCAGCACAGGTCGAACGACACGTACTGGTAGTAGTACTGGCCACGCTTGACGATGAACGGCGCCTCGATCGCGCCGCCGCCCCGCCCGGCGATGGCGGTCAGGCCGCTCCCCTGGCGCAACCCGGTCGCGGGGTTCAGCTGGATCAGCTTGATGCCCGACCAGAACGAGCCGAAGTCCAGCCACCACCGGCCCTGATCGTCCACGACCAGGTTCGGGTCGATGGCGTTGAAGTTGTCACCGCTGCGCGATTCGACGACCAGGCCCCGGTTGGTCCAGCTACCGGAATTGCCGGACGGGCTGGTGGCCAGGAAGATCGCCGAGTGGTTGGAGCCGAAAGTGGAAGCCGCGTAATACAAGTAGTACTGGCCGTTGTGGTACGAAATGTCCGGGGCCCACAAGGCCCGGCTCCCGCCGGTGTAGGCCGTCGTCCACGGCGCTCCGTTCGGAAACGCCGAACCGGCATTGCGGAAAGCGACGCGGTCGGTGGACGTCTTCAACGCGATCCCGTCCCCGGTGTGCGCCACCAGGTAGCTGCCGTCCGCGCGCTTCACCGCGCTCGGGTCGTGCACGCCGACGTCGCCGGTGACGCGGCCTGGATTGGGGTACGCAGCCGCCGCGGCGGCCGGCGTGGCGAGGAGCGCCGTCGCGAACAAGACGACTGCGATGAACCGTGCTCGAGCGGCCGACATGGTGCCTCCGTTGGCAATCCGATGATGGTGACGCTGAGGAACTCACGATTGGAAGCGCTCTCAGACAAGAGTAGCCGAAGCCCGGCGCTGCCGACAGACCCCGCACAATTGCGTGTGCCACCCGTCAAGGACACAGGTGAAAGCGCTTACTGCCGAGCCGGATTTGTCCCGGCTACCGCGGCCGGAGGCGTGGCGGCAGCACCGGCCCGGAGGCCGTATTCGGCTTCGACGGACCGCACCGTCGAATTGCTCGAACCGAATGGCGGGGCTTCTTGGCGAGCGCGGCGAGCAAGGCCGGGGTGTTGCCGGCCTTGCCGTCGTCGAAGGTGAGCCCGCCGGACGGCTGAGCGAGGGGGTTCGGCGGTTCCCTCACCGCCGGATCCACCGCTGGTTGGCGGCCCCGTTGCAGGTCCAGAGCGCGATCGGGGTGCCGTTCGCGGTGGCCTGGTTCGTCGCGTCCAGGCACAGGCCCGACTGCGCGCCCTGGACGGAGCCGTCGGACCGCGTGGTCCACTTCTGGTTGGCCTGGCCGTTGCAGTCCCAGATCTGGACGGTGGTGCCCGCGCTCGTGCCCTGACCGGTGGCGTCGAGGCACTTGTCGCCGTAGACCCGCAGTTCACCGCCCGATGTGGACGTCCACTGCTGGTTGGTGCCGCCGTTGCAGTCCCACAGCTGCGCGGCGGCGCCGTTGCTGTGGCTCGCCGACGCGACGTCGAGGCACCGGCCGGACTGCGCGCCGACCAGCGAGCCGCCGGCCGGTGGTTGCCCGATGCCGAAGAAGCGGATCGCCTCGTCGGCGAGGATCTGGAGGTTGTGCGGCTGGCCCTGCTCCCGGATCGCCTCGACCTGGGAGCCGTAGCGGGTGCGGGTCCAGGTGCTGCGCGGGGTGTTGTACTCGGTCGAGGTCGGCGCCGGGCTCACGCCGAGCACGTTGGTCCACTGCTCGATCGCCTCGCCGAAGTTGGCGAAGCGGAGCACGTCGTCCTCGGTGCCGTGCCAGAGCTGCACCCTGGGCCGCGGGCCGCCGTAGCCGGGGTAGGCGCCCCGCACCGGATCGCCCCACTGCTGCCCGGTCTTGTTGATGCGGCCCTCCGCGCAGTCGGTGTTCCACGACGCCGGACCGGCGAAGCAGCCGAACGGCACGCCCGCGAACGACGCGCCGGCTTGGAACACGTCCGGGTAGGAGCCGAGCAGGACGTTGGTCATCATGCCGCCCGAGGAGTGCCCCGTGACGAACGTGCGGCCCGGGTCACCGTTGTAGTGCTGCTGGACGTACTTGACCACCGACACGATGCCTTGCGCGTCGCCGCCGCCGTTGTGCGTGAGCACCGACGGGGAGTGGACGTCCCAGCAGCCGTCGGAGCTGACCGCCGAGGGGTAGATCACGATGAACCCGTACCGGTCGGCCAGCGCGGCGTACTGCGTGCCGGTGTAGAAGTCCTGCGCGGTGCCGTGGCACCAGTGCACCCCGACCACGACGGCGGGCTTCACCGCGACCGTGGCGGGCACGTACACGAACATCTTGATACCACTGGGGTTGTAGCCGAAGTCCCTGACCTCTTGCAACGACGCGGCCCGGGCCGTGCCGGGGACCAGCAGCGCCGCCAGGCAGATGAGCAGGGTCGTGACGAAGACCGTCGTCCTCGATGCCATCCGAACCGCCTTGTCTCCTCGATGAGCGCGGTGGAGCTCTGCCACGACATTGTTAGGTTTCTGAAGAAAGAAAGTCAACCAACGCGTATCCCGTGGCCGTCGGGTCCGGCCGACTACCTCCGGCCGGATCGCTCAGTAGGGTGGGGAAATGGGGCAAGACGAGGGTGGCGGCTCGCAGCGGGCGCTCCGGGCGAGCATCCGGCAGGTCGCCGCCGCCGCGGGCGTGTCGACCTCCACGGTGAGCAACGTGCTGAACAACCCGGACGTCGTGGCCACGAGCACCCGGCGCCGGGTCGAGGACGCCATGTCCGAGGTGGGTTACGTCCGCAACGGCGCGGCCCGCCAGCTGCGCGGCGCACCGAGCACGATCGCCGGCTGCCTGCTGCTGGACACCGCCAACCCGTTCTTCGCCGAGGTTTCCCGGGGCATCGAGGACCGGCTCACCGAGGCGGGCTGCCTGCTCATCGTCGGCAGCACCGACTCGCGCACCGCCCAGGAGAACACCTACCTGCACATGATGGAGGAGCTGGGTGTCCGCGGCGTCCTGGTCAACCCGGCCGGATCGCGGCTGGACCGGCTGGAGCGCCTCAGCGGGCGCGGTACCCCGGTGGTCCTGGTCGATCACCCCCGGGCGGGTGCCGACCTCTGCGCGGTCGCCGTCGACGACGTCCACGGCGGTGGCGCCGCCGCCGACCACCTCCTGGCGCTCGGCCACCGGCGGATCGCCTTCCTGAGCGGCCGGGCGGGGGTCCGGTCGCTGCGAGACCGCGCGGAGGGTGTCCGCCGGTCGATCGCGCGGGCCGGCCTGGACGTCCCCTCGACGCTGGTCGAAATCCCGGTACCCGAGCCGTGCACGGTCGACGTGGCCGACTCGGTCGTCGACCGGGTGCTCGCGGTGTCGCCGCGCCCGACCGCGGTCATCTGCTTCAACGACGTCGTCGCGTTGGGACAGTTGCGCGGCTTGCGCCGGCGGGGCATTCCGGTGCCCGGGCGGATGTCGGTGATCGGGTACGACGACGTGCAGTTCGCCGAGCAGCTCTCCCCCGCCCTGACGACCATCCGCCAGCCCAAGTACCAGCTCGGCCGCGCGGCCGCGGAGCTGCTCCTGGCCGAGGACCGGCCCGGCCACCAGCACCAGGAAATCCGGTTCACCCCGGACCTGGTCGTGCGCGCCTCCACGGCGCCGCCCTCCGCCGGCTGACCGAGCCCGGGCTTCGCGCGTTCGGCGCTGCCGGTTGGTTCCGGTGGCGCGCTCCGCGTTGCGCCGACCAGTCCCTCGCGATTTCTGCCCGGGCAAAGGGTATTGCCGGTGGGCGTTTCACGGCGGTACGGTCCACGGCACCGGCCCACCCACTTCCCGGCTCCCGGGTGAAGATCGATTGGAACGTCGCAAGTCGCGGCCGATCCGGATCAGGGGTCCGGGCATCTCCGGAGCCCGCAGAAGCAGTACTCCGCACGACGCAGTGCTTGGAGGAAAAGATGAATCCTGCTCTCACCACGCCCTGGCGCCGCCGGATCCGGCGGCTCGGCGTCCTCGCGGCTGCCACCCTCGCGGGCACAGCCCTGCTTGGGGCCCCCGCCGCGCCGGCGGCGACCAGCGCCACACTCGTCGGCGCCGGTTCCGGTCGCTGCCTCGACGTGACCGGCGCGAGCCAGTCCCCCGGAACGGCGGTGGAGATCTGGGACTGCCACGGCGGCGCCAACCAGAACTGGGCCACCACGGCAGCCGGGGAGCTGCGGGTCTACAACGGGACGATGTGCCTGGCAGCGCACGAAAGCCAGACGACTCCCGGCACGAAGGCGGAGGTCGGGACGTGCACCGGCGGCCCGGACCAGAAGTGGCGGCTGGGCGGCGACGGCACGATCACCGGCGTGGCCTCCGGGCTGTGCCTGGACGTCTCGGGGGCCGCGACGGCGAACGGCGCGGCCGTGGTGCTGTGGAACTGCACCGGCCAGAGCAACCAGAAGTGGACGTTGAACGGCGGCGGAAGCGGCACGGATTGCAACGTCGCAACCGTAGACCCGAACGCCACCCCGCAGGCCCGTCACCTGCTGTGCTACCTCTACAGCCAGTACGGCAACCACATCGTCTCGGGCCAGCAGGAAACCAACGGCAGCGAGAACGAGTTCACCTTCATCCACAACAACACCGGGAAGACCCCGGCGATCCGCGGGCTGGACATGTGCGACCGCCCCGGCGCCGTCGACCGCGCCGCCGCCTGGTGGAACGCCGGCGGCATCCCGATGATCGGCTGGCACGTCGGCGCACCGGCCACCAGCCGCTGCAACTACGGCGGCACCGCGTCGATCGGCAACACCCTCACCCCGGGCACCCGCGAATACGCCTCCTACACCGCCGAACTGGACGAAGCGGCGAGCCAGCTGCTGCGCCTGCAGTCCCAGAACGTCGCCGTCCTGTGGCGGCCGTACCACGAGGCCGGCGGCACGTGGTTCTGGTGGAGCAAGGAAGGCGGCGCGCAGTACCAGCGGCTGTGGAAGTTCCAGTTCAACTACTTCGTCAACGTCAAGGGCATCCACAACCTCGTGTGGCTGTGGCCGGCGAACGGCGAGCCGAATTCGTCCTTCTACCCTGGAAAGTCCTATGTGGACGTCGGTGGCGCGGACACCTACGTCAACGACCACGGGCCGCTGACGTCGCTGTTCAACGCCACCCGCGGTGTCGTCGGTCCGACTATCCCGATCGCGCTGCACGAGAACGGCGCCATCCCCGACCCGGCGCAGCTCCAGTCCACCGGCACCCGCTGGGTCATGTTCAGCACGTGGAACAGCACCTGGATCACCGGCCAGGATCCCGGCTTCCTCCGGAGCACCTTCAACAGCCCCTACGTCGTCACCCGCGACGAAGTGCCCAACCTCAAATAGAGCTGCCTTGGAGGAAAGATGAGATCGACCCACCACCGGCCGAGGCGGTTCGCCTCGATCGGGCCGGCCATCGCCCTGATGCTGGGCTGCCTCGGCATCCAGGCCGCCGCCGGTCCGCCGGCGCAGGCCACCACCAACCAGTTCCACGGGGTGAACTGGGCCGACTACCGGGACAACTTCCTGACCGACCCGAACGTCCCGATCGGACTGTCCACCTCGGATAGCTACGCCACCACCTACGCGAAGGCCACCCCGATCCTGAAGGGCTTCCAGAACCTGGGCGCCAACACGATCCGGTTCGGCATCAACCCGCAGACGACTTCGTCGTCCTGGTGGAACAGCCTCGTGGCGGCCTACGACGCGGCCGACGCGCTGGGCATGAACGTCATGATCGCCCCCTGGACGCCGCCGGACGGCAGCGGCCGGATCGCGAACACGGCCGCCTTCAACGCGATGTGGGACAAGGTCATCGCCAAGTACGGTGGCAACAGCCGCTTCTCCTTCGACTTCATCAACGAGCCCTGGGGGTACAGCGCCACCGAACTGACGAACCTCGCCGCCGCTTGGCTGGCGCGTTACCCCACAGTGCCCCGCGGCCGGATGATCATCCCCGGCCTGTGGTCGGACATCGACCTGTGCGCGGTGGGCGCCGACTCGCGCTTGAGCGGCACGCTGCTGTCGATCCACATGTACACCCTCGGCGGGGAGACCCACCCCACCGAGGCCGACTGGATCGCCAGCTTCAAAAGCCGCCTGTGCGGCTACGCCGACCGGGCCGTGCTCACCGAATTCGGCGTGCCCATGAACACCGGCGCCGACTACAACGGTCCGCGTGACGGCAACAACAACGTCTCGTACTTCTACGCACTCACCGACACCGTGCGCAGCCTGGGCATGGGATCGTTGCTGTGGACCGGGGTCAAGCGAGCGGACCAGACGGTCGGCCCGGGCCCGTGCTTCAACGCCTCTTGCGCGATCACCTCGCTCAACGGCACCGGCACCAACCTCTCGCTGACCGTCACCAACCAGTCCGGGCTCGACCGGCTCCGCTACGGCTGGGGCCTGCCCAGCGGTCCCGGTGGCGACACCTCCAGCGGAGTGCTGCGCGGCGCCGGTGCCAACCGCTGCCTGGACGTGCCCGGAGCGGCCACCGCCAACGGAACACTCCTGGCCATCTGGGACTGCACCGGCGGCGCCAACCAGCAGTGGACCCAGCTGCCCAACGGCGCGTTGCGGGTCTACGGCACCAAGTGCCTCGACGTACCCGGCCACGCCACGGCGGCCGGCACGGCGGTCGAAATCTGGGACTGCACCGGAGGTGCCAACCAGCAGTGGAGTTTGACGGCCGCCGGAACCGTCGTCGGCCGGGAATCCGGGCTCTGCCTGGACGTCACGGGCGCGGCCACGGCGAACGGCACCCGGGTGCAGCTGTGGACGTGCAGCGGCGCCGACAACCAGAAGTGGAACCGCAAGTGACTTCGGCCGACGGCAGCGGGACGGCGTACCGATCGGTGCGCCGCCCGGCCGCCGCGCGCCCACCCCCGCCTTTACCGTCCTCTCCCGGGTGGGTTCATCGGGTTGGCGTTCCCAGGGTGTCGAGCTTTTGCCGCACGTTTCTGACGTCTTCGTCGCGTCCTTGCTGCCTGTACAGCTCCAGTGCCTCCTGCCACACCGCGCGTGCTTTCTCGTGCCGGCCTAGAGCGATGTATGGCTGGCCGATGTGCTCGAGGGTGCTGGCGGAGTCGAAGGCGTTGCCGAGACCACGGCGCAAGGCCAAGGCCTGTCGGTAATGGTCGACGGCTCGGCGGTGGTCGCCGTTGTGGTGCTCGACGTAGCCGAGGCTGTCCAGGGTGTTCGCCTCACCGGTCGGGTTGTGGTGAGCTCGGTGCAGACCGAGCGCATCCCGGAAATGACGATGAGCGGTGTCGTGGTCGCCCAGGCGGGCCGTGTACCAGCCCACCGCGTGATGGCCGTGGGCCTCGCACAACGGCGGGCCGAGTTCGCGGAAGAGACGAAGCGCTCGAGTGGCGTGGTCGAGTGCGTGCCGGTCATCCCACCGGCCCCATACCCGCGCAAGAGCTTGGTGTGCGTGCGCCTGCTGGCCGGGATCGTCGTACTGTTCGGCGAGGGTTATGGCGTGCTGCAAGTGTTCGATCGCCTCGTCGCGCAATCCCACCGCGGCGCAGGCGTGGCCGAGATGCCGGTGGGAAACGAGAAGCGGGGTGGGATCGGACAGCTGGGCGGCAGCGTCCGTGGCGGCCCGCCACGCGGCGAGGCGATCGTAGCGGTGGCCCCGGTGGTGGTGGAAAGTGTTCAAGGACAACGCCAGTCCCCACACGGTGTGGTGCAGGTGGTGGTGGGAGGCAGTCTGCTGGGCCGCGAGCAGGGCGGCACGCTCGGCATCGAACCACGCCATCGCCGCTGCCGCGTCGGGCATCGGCTGGCGGTGCGTACCGGGTACGGGCGGAGCGAGCCGAACGGGGTCGTGGTGCGAACCCAGCAGGAGGCCTGCGTTGTGAGCGGTGTGGGCGTAGAAGTCGAGCACCCGGTGCAGCGCCGCATCTTGCGCATCCTCGGGCAGCTCCCGCCCGATATCGGTGGCGTAGGCGTGGATCAGGTCGTGCATCACGTATCGGCCGGCGGCGTTCCGGAATATCAGCGACACCTGTTCCAACCCGCGTAGCAGCATCCTGCTGTCCGAGAGCGAGACACCCGCGAGGCTGGCCACGGCGGCGAGTCCGTGGTCGGTGCCGGGGGCGAGGCCCAGCAAGGCGAACAGCCGATCCTGCTCGGCGGTGAGCGTGTGCCGGGTCCACGACAGGACGCACGGCAAACTGGCGGCGGGGTCGTCGTCCGCCAGCGCGCTCAGGCCGAGCTGACGGAGTTCGGCGGCCAGCTCGGTCAGTGGCAGGAGCGGGCGTGTGCAGGCCTCACCCGCGATGATGCTCAAGGGCAAGGGATACCCGCCGCACAACCCGAGAAGGTCGTCCACCGCCGCGGAATTCTCCCGCACCCGCACGGCGCCGAGACGCTCGGTCAGCAAGGCGCGCGCCTCGGTGTCAGGCAGGAAGTCCAGGGGCACGTGCCGGGCTCCCTGGGTGATCAAGCCCGGAAGCCGGTTGCGGCTGGTCACCACCACCGTGCACGTTGTGCTCCCCGGCAGCAGCGGGGCGATTTGGGCGGTGTCGGCGGCGTTGTCCAGCACCAGCAGCATCCGCTTGCCCGCGACCAAGCTGCGAAACAGCGCTGCCTGGGCGTGGGGCGCGACGGGCAGCCGTCCGGGATCGACGCCCCAGGCGTCGAGGAACCCCCGCACCGCCACGGCGGGGTCCATCGGTGACCTGTCCGGGCTGAAACCGTGCAGGTCCACGAACAGCTGGCCGTCGGGAAACCGATCCACCTGCCGGTGGGCCCAGTGCAGCGCCAGCCACGTTTTGCCGATACCGCCCGGCCCCGCGATGGCCAGGATCGCGGGCGTGGCTGCCGTCCCCCAGTCGTCCAACCGGTCCAATTCGGGGTGCCGGCCGACGAACGGTGCGGGTGCGGCCGGCAGCTGACGAGGCGCCACCTGCTCACCGGCGCCGCCGGCAGGTGCCGCGGTGAGACCGGGGTCGGCGGCCAGGACCTGCTGGTGCAGTTCCTGGAGGGTGGCACCGGGTTCGGTCCCCAGCTCCGCGATCAATCGCGCGCGTACCTGCCGATAGTGTTCCAAGGCATCGGTCGTGCGCCCGGCCCGGTGCAGGGCCAGCATGTACTGGCCCGCCACCCGCTCGTCCAGCGCACACTGCGTCGTCCGGGCGGACAGCTCTGCCACCAGCTCCCCGCCTTCTCCGGCGCGCAGCCGCGCGTCCACCAGGTCGTGCTCGGCGGCCAGGCGCTCCTGCCGCAACCGGCTTCGTTCGGCTTCGACCCACGCGCCGGTCAAGCCGGTCAGTGCCTCTCCCTGCCACAGGGCCAAAGCTTCGGTCAACGAGTGCACGGCTTGCTCGTCATCGGAGCGGGCCCGAGCACACAGCTCACGAAACCGGTGCAGGTCCACCACGTGCCGGGCGGCATCGGTCACGAGGACGTAGCCGCCTGACCGGCGCCCGATGGCCATCCCGTCCGCACCGGCCAACGCCCGCCGTAGCCGCGAGATGTAGCTGTGCAACGTCGCCCGCGCCCGCTGCGCCACGTCCGCGCCCCAGACCCGCTCCACCAGCCGGTCCACCGGCACGGCCCGCCCGGCGTCGACCGCCAGCGCCGTCAGCACACACCGCTGCCGGGGCGGCCCCAGGTCGACCGGCACCCCGTCGACGTCCGCGGCGACCTCCCCCAGCAACCGCACCACTGCTGCCACACCGACCCCCCTGGTCCCGCGACTTCGCTGAAACCAGGCATAGCGGTTCACGCAGCCGGATGCAGAAACCCTGCAATCAATTCACACGATCGGCCGTGCATGGTGACTTCACAACGGACCGTGCGGGGAGCTCCCCTACCGTCTCGCGCCGCAGTCTCGCATTTAGTCAAGTTCTATGATTATCATAGATCTGGACTAAGTAGCGGACTGAGGAGCTGACGATGTCGGTCATCGAGCTGACCACCTTCACCGTGACCCCGGAGAACACCGAGGCGATGCTGGCCGCGCGCCCGGGCATGGTGGCCGCGTTCCGGCGGGACCGGCGCGGCTTCCTCGCCGCTCGCCTGGTCCGCCTCGACGAGCAGACCTGGCTGGACTTCGTCGAATGGACCGACGACGCAGCGTGGGACGAGTCGAAGGCGAAGGGGGCGAACCTGCCGGAGATCGGGGCTTTCTTCGCGACGATCGCCTCCCTGGTCGGCGCCGAGCGCGGTGTTCGCTACGACGACGCCGAGGACGGCGCCAGGCGCGTCCGCACCGTCGCCTACGGCCCCGAGCCGTCGCAGGTCGGGGAGCTGTACCTGCCCGGGGGCGACGGCCCGTTCCCCGTCGTCGCCGTCATCCACGGCGGGTACTGGACGGCCATGTGGGACCGCCGTCAGATCACCGACGTCGCCGACGATCTCGTCGCCCGCGGGTATGCGGTGTGGAACGTCGAATATCGCCGGATCGGCGAGCCGGGCGGCGGGTGGCCCGGCACCTTCCTCGACGTCGCCGCCGCCATCGACGCCCTCGACGGCCTGGACCCCGCGCTCGACCTCCGCCGGGTCGTGCTCCTCGGCCACTCCGCCGGCGGGCACCTGGCCACGTGGGCCGCCCACCGCGACGCCCTGCCGCCCGAGGCGCCCGGTGCGCGCCCGAAAGTCACCCCGGCCGGCCTGGTCGAACTGGCCGGCGCGCTCGACCTGCGGGCGGCCGACACCGAGGGCTTCGGGAAGGTCCTCGCCGACCTGGACGCCGAACCGCCGAAGGACGCGCCCGAGCCGGCGCGGCCCGAAGCGTGGCCCGCGGTCGCGGCGGCCGTCGGCGACGGGATCCTGCCGTTGCTGCTGGGCGGGCACGCCGCCGACGTGCCCGAGCACTACGCGTGGACGTCGCCGTCGGAGCTGGCCGGCGCCGGCGTCCCGGTCCTCGCCGTCCACGGCACCGCCGACGAGGCCGTGCCCGCCGAATGGAGCCGGCGTTACGTCGAGAAGGTCGTCGCCGAGGGCGGCATCGCCCGCTACGTCGAGGTCGAGGGCGGCACCCACTTCGACGTCGTCCGGCCGGGCCACCCGGTGTGGGCGGAGATCACCGGCTGGCTCCATGAAACCATCAAGGGGCCGGAGCAGGCGTGAACGAGGAGGTGCGGGCGATCACCCGAGCGGAACGCAACTCGACGGACCCCGACCTGGGCGTCCTCGCGGGCCGGCTGTTGTTCGCCGTGCAGCGGGAGCTGTTCTCGAGGCTCGCCGAGCAAGGCTTCGACGACCTGAAACCCCGCCACGGCGCGGTGCTGGCCTACCTCGACGAGGACGGGGTGCGGGCCACCGACCTGTCGCGGCTGTCCGGCCAGCACAAGCAGAACATCGGCATCCTCATCGACGAGCTGGAGGCACTCGGGTACGTCGAGAGGAGCCCCGATCCGAGCGACCGCCGGGCGAAGCTCATCCGCCCTACCGAGCGCGGTGTCGCGCAGATGCGCACGGCGGACGCGATCATGGCGGCCATTCAGCAGCGGCACACCGAACGCCTCGGCGACGACGACTACGGGCGGTTCAAGCGCCAGCTCATCGACATCACCGAGCACCAGCGCGCCCACAACACCTCCCGCGGCGAAGACTGAGCACCGGCCGGCGGCAAAGGTGCTTGCTCCATCCGGGGCCAGAGTGAACGGCCCGCGTTCTGGAACCATTGCGCGCATGGCAGACAGCGCGACATCGCCGGCGCAGGGGTGTGTCTTCTGCGCCATCGTGGCGCGCCAGGCCGAGGCCAGCGTGGTGCACGAGGACGAGACCGTTGTCGCCTTCATGGACCTGAACCCCGTCACGCCCGGCCATCTTCTCGTCGTGCCACGTGAGCACGCCTCGGGCCTCGAAGACCTCGATCGGGCCACGAGCGCTCACGTCTGGTCGGTCGGGCAAGACATGGCACGAGCCTTGCGACGCTCACGCAGGGGCTGCGAGGGAATCAACATCCTCGTCTGTGACGGCGAAGCCGCCTTCCAGACGGTCTTCCACTTCCACCTCCACGTCATCCCCCGCTACGCGGGAGACGGCTGGACGCTCGAGGCCGACACCCCGGAACGCGAGAGGTCGCTCCTCGACAGTGACGCGCAAGCGATCAAGGACGCCATCGTGTCGACGGACTGACCGGTGACTTCGTCCGCCGGCTCACGACGACTAGGCCGTGCGGGTGACGCGGCTCAACCCACCGGCGCGGTCGGGCGTGGACTCGGCGTCGACCGATTCCGAGGGGGATTCGTATGTTCCGACGTGCTGCCGCGCTCACCTTCGCGGCACTCGCACTGGGCACCGCCGTCACCGCACCTTCCGCGATCGCGGCCGGGGCCTGCACCTGGACGGCGCACAACATCGAGGCGCCCGACGGCTACTTCGCCGCCGACGTCCACATCCGGGGGACCGACAGCCACGGCAACTACTCCGGGGACGTCAGCGACCGGAGCGTCGACATGGGCCGGGTCGTGCTCTGGACCGGCGGCAAGCCGCGCATCCCGGACGCGCTCGCGGCGTTCGTCTACCCGAACGTCGCCGACGAGAACTCCGCGGGAACCGTGCTGCTGGACGGCGGCCTGCCGTCGACGACCCGGGGCGTCTACCTGTTCAGCGGCGGCCACCGCGGTCCCGGCACGCTGAGCCGCCTGCCCGACCCGCCCGGGTACCGGCTCGAATCGGCCGTCGCGCTCAACGACCGCGGCGACGTGCTCGCCTCCGCCACCGAGCTCAAGGACGGCCACCGGGTGAGCGTCCTCTGGTCGGTCTTGGCCGCGGGACCGCGGATCATCGACCTCCCGGACCGGTACGGCATGGACCTCGACGACGACGGCACGGTGCTGCTCGGCGCCCCGGACAGCAAGCTCGGCGGGCTCTGGCGGGCCGGCGTCGTCACCCCGCTGACCGGCGAAGACCGTCCCGTGCTGATCCGCCAGATCCGCAACGGCGTCGTGGTCGGCACGGCGATCGACTCGTGGCCCGCTTCGCGCGCCCTGGCGTGGCACGGCCCGGCCGACCCGCGTCCCCTCGAGCAGGGCGGGACGGCGGAAGCGACCAACAAGCACGGGCTGATCGCGGGCAGCCTGACCAACCTGATCGGACCGGCCGCGGTCTGGCAGGACACCAAGCTGCTGGGCCGGCTCCCGTTCCCCGACGGCGGCGACGCGGACGTGTTCGTCATCGGCGACGACGGCGTGATTTTCGGCAACACCAGCAACGCGCCCGCCGCGCTGCGCTGGACCTGCACCTGACGAACGAGGAGCTTTCCATGAAACTTCTGCGCCGCACCCTGGTCGCCGTGCTGAGCTTGGCGGCCGTCCTCACGGCCGCGCCGCCCGCCGGGGCGGCCACCAACCCCTACACCCCGGCCGAGGTCTGCGGTTCCGGTTACCGCATCATCTCGTCGCTGCCGGCCAAGACCGACGGCGGGAGCAAGTGGGGCGGGGTCTACCTGCTCTACAAGTCCGGCGGCTACAACTGCGTCGTCACCATCAAGTGGTCGTTCATCGGGGTCGCCACCGACACCTTCGCCGGGCTGAACCGGGACTCCGAGGACTCGAGCCAGAACATCCACGACCGCGGGAACTTCAAGTACTACGCCGTCGTCCGCGGGTACGCGCCCCAGTGCATCAGCTACGCGGGCTGGGTCGGCGACAAGACCGGGGACGCCGGCACGACCGCGGTCGCCGTCAGCGGCTGGGGCTGGTGCGACTGAGGCGTCCGACGGGGCGGAGGTCCGGCTCCGCGGTGTATCGACCGCGGAGCCGGCACCTCTCGTGGGATCAGTGCGGGCGGCCCGGAATGTGCGGCGGGACGGGGATGTTTCTGAGCGGTGGCACCTCGATCCGGTGTCCCGGTGAAGGCGGCCCGGGCTTCGCGTCATGGGCGGGACCCCGCCTTCCGTCGCCCGGCTTCGGCCCGCCGGGCGTGCCCTCGGGCGGACCCGGTTTGTTCGGCTGGGACACCGCGCCGAGGATCGTCCCGTCCGCCGTCCGGATCTTGTTCCCGTCCTGCACCCTGACGTTCACGATCACGCCGGATTTCGCTCCGGCCTCGACGACGCTCTTCCGGATCGCTTGCGCCTCGCTGCTCTTTCCGAATTGGACGTTCCGCAGCTCGACCTTCAAAAAGGCGCCGCCACCGTCCTTCGAGCGCAGCTCGGACAGCTCCTTGACGTGCTTGCCGACATCGCTCTTCAGCTTGGCCAAGTCGACCGGGCCGCCTCCTTGCGGCCGATACCGGTTGACGTCGACCTTGATCTCCCTGGTCACCCGGGTCACGTCGACGGGCCCGCCCCGCCACGCGGGCGGTTTCGCGGAGTCGATCGGCGGCCCCAGCTTCGGCCATTCCTTGAAATCGGGCGAAAGGCGTGATCGGTCGGCCGTGGGCGGTGGGGGCCGGTGATCGGCCGGAGCGCCGGCTTTCGTCTTCTCCGCGGACTCCGCGGGACTCGGCTTGTGCTGGCCGTCCGGAGTTTTGGCCGGCGCCGGTCCCGGTCCGGCGGGCAGCGGTTTCGCCTCCGCCTTGGCCCTTTCCCGCCACTCCCCCTGGGAGATCGGGGGACGCACATCCACCGGCGGCGGCGGCGGTTTCGGCTGGTCCGCCGACCTCGGCTTGTCTCCGGTCATGATCACTCCGTTCGTCTCGCGGTGCCCGGGGTCCGGGGCGGCACGGGTCAGAAGCTGGTCGCGCCCGGGAGGACCACGGACAGGTGGGCGTGGCCGAATCCGTCCGCGAACGGTGTTATGTGGGCTTGCCGGTCCTTCGCCGCCTCGCGGATGACGGCCGCCGTGCCCGCGTCCAGCCGGGTCACGTCCCCGAACGGCTTCACCTCCGCGACCGTCTGCGGTTGCCTGAAGTGCGGATCCTCCGCCTTCAGCAGGGCCTCGGTCGGCCGGGCGTGCACGACCGCGTACGACGAAGCCCGGGAATCGCCCCATCTCCGGGTGAGCTCGAACGCCGCCCCGCCGCCGGGATCGCGCTGGTAGGCCTCGGGGTGCGCGCCGACGTCTTCGGCGTACTTCTGCAGGTGCCCGCGGTCCTCGGGGATCGGGAACTTCGTCGGCAACCGCGGGAGGCCCAGGCCGTAATGGCCGGCGGGCAGGTCCGCCACGAGCGCCTTGACCGCCGCGCGTGACTCCGCCGGGCGGCTCTCGTCGAACCGGTGGCCGCCGTACGCGGCGATGTCGAACGCCACGCCCTCGCCGTGCTTGCCCTGGGGGTGCTTCGCGTCGCCGAACCGGACGTAAGAGACGATCTCCAGCACGTCCGAGCCGTGCCCCGGCTCCGTCCGGCGCTCGGCGGTCTTCTCCGCCAGGACACCCAGCACCGAAAGAGCCTTGGCCTGGTTCGCGCCGACCTCGAGGGTGCGGCCGTCGCGGGTCAGCTCCACTGTGGACTTACCCGGCGGCGGGCCCGCCGCGATCCGTTCCAGCTGCGCCTTGCTGGTGGCGTCCAGCTTCACCACCGGGTTCTGGCCGCCGCTCAGGTCGACGAGCCGTCGGGCGTCCTTGGCCGGATCCTTCTCCGCGGGCAGCGGCTGCAGCTGCGCCTTGACCTTGTCCCGCCACTCCCCCTGGGAAATCGACGGTCCGGCCACCACCGCCGCCGGCGGTTTCGGCTGGTCCGGCGGCTTCTGCGTCGTCGGCGTGTCGGCTCCCATGATCACTCCTCTTTTCTCTGCCGCAGGCGGGGAACGAGGTGGAGCAGCGACCACCCGTCGTCGGCGAACGGCATGGTCGCCGCCGCGGCTTTGGCGTCCCAGCTCTCGCCGTCGGCGACCACGCCGCCGATGGCCAGCTCGAGCACCGAGGGCCGCCGGGTGCCGAACGTGACCGCGTCCCGGACGCCCTGGTCGTCCTGCGCGCGATCGTTCCAGCCCTGGACCGCGGTCAGCTGGTCGAAGCAGTCTTCTCCCGGGATGGCCCGGCCGTAGCGGCGTTCCCAGGCGTCGGACGACGGATGGCGCTGGTAGCCGGGTGCCTGCTGCGAGAGGCTTTGCTCGACGGGTTCCCACTGGTACGGCTTCGCCAGGAAGCCCCAATCGTCGCCCTGGCAGTGGTTTTGCCCGTCTCTGGACAACGACTCCATCAGCACGTCACGGCAGTGCCGGGCGAGCTCCGCCGGGGACAGGCCGGGTTGCAGCTGCCCGGATCGGACGTCGACGGCGTCGTCGACCGCGTGGGAGACCGCGCACTGCAGGATCCGGGGTGGCTCGGCGCCGAGGAGGCGCCGGTAGCCGGGGTCGAGGGTGGGATTGCGGCAATTGACCAGGTGCGCGAGGACGGTCAGCTCGACCCAGATCGTCAGCACCGGGTACCGGGCGAGCACCTGGCGGGCTTCGCTCATCTGGCGCAGTGTGCAGGCCTCGGCCCGGCAGGCGTCGCCGCAGGTCGGGCTGCGGCGCCCGATGAGGCCGGTCACCGGGGCCGGCGGCGCCGGGTCGCCTTTCTCGGCGCTGCGACCGTTCGGGACGCGCACCAGGAGCGGCCGGTCCATGCCGTCGGTGAAGACGGCGCCCTCCCCCTTCTCGAGCGAGACGACGTAGCGCGACTGGCTTTCGCCGAGGTTCATGGTGGCGCCCACGCTCTTGCGGTCGTCCTCGGCGGGCAGCCGGTGGACGACCTTGACGGCGGTGTTCTTGATGACGTCGGGCACCAGCTTGCTGGGAATCTGCTCCACGATGACCAGGCCCTCGCCGTAGGCGCGGACCTCGGCCAGCAGGGCGGCGAACATCTCCACGGCCTGCGAGGCCGCGCCGGTCGCCCCGGGGTCCGGGCGGCGCAGCAGGCGGTGCGCCTCCTCGATCACGGTGAGGTGGCTCAGCGGGTTTTCGGCGGTGCCGCCGCGGGTGATGCGCAGGTACTCCGACAGCTGGATCAGCACGGCACCCATCAGGAACGCCTTGTCGGCGTCGTCGCCGACGTCCTCGATCTGGAACACGACGTTGCGCCGCATCAGCTTCGCGAAGTCGAGGGGGTGGCCGCCTTCGAAGAACCGGCCGGTGGTGCCGAGCCGCAGGCTGCCCAGCCGCACGGTGATGAAGCCGTGGACGTCGGCCGCCATCTCGGGGCCGTAGCCGACCTCGGCGACGACGTTCAGGGCCACCCGCTGCAGATCGCCGAGCGTCGGGTAGCGCGGCCGTCCCCGCGGATGGGCGGGTTCGCCGAGAGCCAGGTCCCAGCCGAGTTCCTCGTAGCAGCGGGTCAACGCGGTGGCGAGGATCTGCGGGAACGGCTCGTGGGCCTCGAAGGCCGCCAGGAACAGCGCGCGGGTCAGGTCGAGGTGGGTCTGCAGCGAGAACCTCTTCTCCACACGGTCGCCGTCCGCCGGGGACACGGCCGGGATGAGGGGGTTGAAGCCGGCCGGCGCCACCTCGGCGGCACCCGGCTTGATCACCACCACCTCCGGGGTGGCCCCGGTGGGCGTCCGGCCGATTCGCTCGAGCCGGTTGGCCATCCGGTGGTACTCGGCCTTCGCCGGCTCGATGACCAGCCAGGGCAGGCCGGCCCGGGTCGCTTCGGTCAGCAGGTGCCGGACGGTGAACGACTTTCCGCTGCCGGTGGCGCCGCAGACGAACGTGTGCCGGTTGAGCGAGTCGTGGCCGAGCGAGACGCCGCCGGCCTCGGTGCGGGCCGAGTCGAGCACCTCGCCCAGCTTCACCCCGCCGGGGTGGGAGTGCTCCGGTGTCACGTCGAAGCGGTGCGGGTCGACCACCCGCACCCCGCCGAGCTCACGCCGGGGCGGCCGGGTCAGCGGGACCAGCAGATCGGTGGTGGCCAAAAAGGCACCCGCATCGGGGCCGGGATCGGCGGTGGCCGGGCCCAGCGGAGTCAGGACGTACGGCTGGTCCTGCAGATCGGCGGCGGCGCACAGCATCGCCGCCGAGCGGCGCGCTTCGGCCTCGTCGACCCCGCCGACGAAGACGCGGACGCGCCAGGTGTGCTCGGCCTGCGACCGGGTGAGTTCCCGGTGCCGCGCCTGCTTGCGTTCGAGCGTGATCCGCTTGGCTTCCCCGACTTCGCCGCGCGAGAGCGGCAGGATCTCCCCGACCAGCCGGTCCAGCTCGGGCTGGACCCGGTGCGGCGGCAGCGGTTCGGCGAGCACCAGCCAGGCGAACGGGTCGCGCAGGTGCGCGACGTGCTGGTCGAAGGACCCGCGACGCCGGCCGTTCGGTGTCTGCTTCGACGCCGCGGGCGCCCACAGCGCGTCCGGCGTGCCGACGCAGGGCACCCAGAACCGGAAGCCGCCGAGCAGCTCGGCCACCTCGGCCGGGGGCAGCGGGGTGGCGCGGGCGCCGGGCGGGAACAGCACCTCCGGTGCGCGGCCGTCGCCGGAGGTGTCCGGGCTCCCCGCGGCCAGCGGGAAGTCCGGCAGCCCTCCGAGCAGGAACCGCAGGCTCCGGGTGTGCCGCGGCCGGATCCACGCCGTCGCCAGCGCGGCCGCCGGGTTGCCCCCGGCCAGCAGGCTCGTGTGGGCGCCGCCCAGCGACGCGGCCAACGGCCCGTCGCCGTCGTCGCCGGTTTCACGACGGTCCTTGCGGTCCTTCGCCTCCGACGACGGCGGCGGCGCCGGGACCTCGGTCAGTTCGCGGAATTCGACGTCCCGCCACGGCGTCATGCACGTCGCCCCGGCCCGGCCGGCACGCTCGACACCCGGTCCATGACGCAGATACCGGGGTAGCAGTTCGCCATCAGCACCCGGCGGTCTTCGCCGGAGTTGTCGACCAGGATGAAGTCCGTGGGCGCCATCCCGAGGATCGACTGGGGTTCGGTGATGAACTCGTAGACCCGGGCGCGGCCGGTCGAAGTGCCGATGTTGTCGGCGGCGGACCAGTTCCGGCTGCCGGTCCAGGCGTGCCCGCGGGAGTCGGACAGCCCACGCTCGTTGCGCATCCGCTTGCGGGTGCTGTTCGAGCCCGCCGTCGTGTTCGCCGAGAAGCTGTCGCCGCCGCCGTCGGTGAACGTCCTGCCGAACTGGGAGGTCACCTGGTTCACGACGAACTTGTGGCCCTTGCCGATGAATTCGGCCGCGATCGTGGCGTCCCGGTGGTTGTACATCTTCATGATGCACACGGCCCCGCCGGTGCCCACGGTCTTCTCGATGTCGCCCTGCGGCTGGTCGAGGAACAGCACCAGCCGGATCCCGGCGGCACGCGCCTGCTCCGACAGCGCGGCCACGGTGCTCGCGCCGAGCCGGTCGGCCCCCGCCACGACGAGGTGCGAGCCGAGCAGCCCGGGTACCCGCATCGCCTGGCGCGCCAGCTGCAGCAGCAGCCGGTCGATCAGTTCCGTGCGGTCGTCACGGCCGCCCGGGGTGGCCAGCAGCGACACGTCGTCGCGCGACCACAGCGACCCCGCTCGTCCCCCGGCGGGGGCGAGCCGGTGCAGCACGTCGAGCCGGCTCGCCCAGTACCGCAGCCGGCGGCCGGTCCATTCGTTCTGGTCGACCTCGCCGATCCCGTCGACGAGCCGGCCGACCTCGTGCGGCGCCAGTACTTCGACGTCGCCGCCGCGGCGCAGCACCCGGAGCGCGGCCGCGAGCCGGGCGAAGGTCGGCGGCTGGTCCAGGCAGGCGAGCACCTGCCCGAACACTTCGGTGGCCAAGGCCCGCTCCTCGCGTTGCTCGCCACCGCTCGCCGCGCCGGTGTCCGCCCGCTCGGTCAGCGCGTACGCCAGGCTCTCGGCGATGTCGTGCTGGGACAGGCCGGCCAGCAGGTCGACGTCCGAGCCCTCGTCGAGGACGGTCCGGCGCGTCCGCAGGCCCTTGGCCGCGGCGATCCGCACCAGCTCGCCGCCGACCTCCTGGCCGGTGAGGTCGAGGACGGTCAGGCGGTGCCCGCGGACCAGCAGCGACGTCCCCAGCGTGACGAGCAGGCAGGCCCACCCGAACCGGTGCGGGTCGCCCCCGAAGACGTCGACCCTGGTCGGTTCCGACGCCGGGTGCACGGGATACCAAAGAGGACCGCTGCGGTGCCGGGCCAGCGCCTGCCGGGCCGCGTTCTGCTCGGCCTGGTGCTGCCGGACGGCGGTGTCCCACTGCCGGAGCGCCTGCTGGTGCCGCTGCTTTTCGGCGGCGCGCAAGGCGAGGTAGGGCTGCTGGAAGGCGCGGATGCTCGCCGACGCCCGGCGCATCGCGCCCAGCGCCTGGAGGACCCAGAACCCCATCAGGATGCCCGCGGCGGGCAGGAGGTAGCCGTAGACCTTCGTCGCCTCCCGCCCACCCAGGTGGGCGACCTTGCTCGCGACGGTCGCCTGGTAGACGCCGAAGGCGAGGAAGGCGACGACCGCGAGTGTCAGGCGCACGACCAGGTTTCGCGCGGCTTGCGACCGCTGGGCGTGCAAGGGGCCGACATCGGGATGCGGCGGTTCGATCCAGGCCGGTTTCGGCCCGAGTTGCAGCGGCGCCGGAACCGGCGGCGGCGGATCCGCGGTTTCCGCGCCCTGCCACCCCCACCGGACCGGCGCCGCGAGCAGCCGCGGCGCGAACAAGGCGGGCCAGTCTTCGGTGCTCGCCGCGAACGACGCCCGGCCGGGCATTCGCGAGTCGGCCGGCAGCGGGGAGGCGTTGCCGGCGAATACCGGTCCCCGTCCGGGCGCGCCGGCGTGGTGCAGGCTTTCCCGATATCGCTTGGCCTCCGCTTTGCCCGCTTCCTTGGCCTGCGTTTCGGAGGCACCACGGCCCACCGCGGCCAGGGCCGCACGCGTCGCCGCGTCGATTTCCCCGCTGTCACCGCTGATCACGCTGTTGGCGAAATACCGCCGCCAACCGGCCTCCACCGCTTCGTTCATGGTGGCTCCCCTCCCGGACTGTCCCTCATTCAGAGACAGCCGGCAGCGCCTTGATACCTGTTCGCAGGAGGACCCGGACGGCGCCGCACCCGGAACGCCGCGCCCAGCGTCGCAAGGCGGGCTCCTCGGCTGAGTGCCATCCGCATAACAGCCGACCTACGGCCGGTTCAACTCCGGGCGGGGCGGCTACCCTGCTCGCGGTTGAGCTCACAGCCGATCACTCGGGCGCGGATCCGTCACCACGGGTCGCGCCGGCCTTCCTCCACGCACCCCGGGTGCGAGACAGTGCGGTGCCCATGACTCCCCCCGCCGATCCGGCCGCCGAAGGACATCACCCGCTGGTGGGGCAGCCCCACAGCGATGACGAAGAAGGCACGGTCGCCGAGGCCGAGGCCGAAGCCGCGGAAATCAGCACTCCGGAACAGCCTCTGGGCGGCATCGGGAAGCGGCTCGATCGGCGGTCGCCGTTCTTCATCGGCATGGCCGCCGCGGCCGGGGTCGCCGTGACCTACGGCTTGATCCAGCTCCTCGCCGGCGCCGAGCAGATCCTCGTGCTGGTCGGATTGGCCCTGTTCCTCGCCATCGGCGCGGAACCCGCGGTCTCGTGGCTGGTCACGCACCGCTTCCCGCGCTGGCTCGCCGTCACCACGGTGTTCGTCGTCGCCTTCGGTGCCGCCGGCGGATTCCTCGCCGCGGCGATCCCCGTGATCGTCGAGCAGGCCACCGCGTTGGTCAAGCAGGCCCCGGAGTACCTCCGCGAAGCGCAGGACCACAACACCTTCCTCGGCCGGCTCAACGAACGCTTCCACCTGCAGCAGGCGATCGAGTCGTCGTTCAGCTCCGGCGGCGGCCTCACCAGCGGTGTCCTGGGCGCCGGCAAAGCGGTCTTCAACGTCGTGACCGACGCGCTGATCGTGGTCGTCCTGACCATCTACTTCGTGGCCGACCTGCCCCGCATCCGCGCCACGATGTACCGGCTCATCCCGCACTCCCGCCGGCCGCGGGCGATCCTCATCGGCGACGACATCTTCTCGAAGGTCGGCGGCTACGTGCTGGGCAACTTGGCCGTCTCCGTCATCGCCGGCGTACTCACCCTGGTCTGGCTGCTGATCTTCGGCGTCCCCTACGCCGCGCTCCTGGCGATCGCGGTCGCGGTGCTCGACCTCATCCCGGTGATCGGCTCCGTGGTCGGCGGCGTCCTGGTGAGCCTCGTCGCGCTGACCGTCTCACTCCCGGTGTGCCTGGCGACCGTGGGATTCTTCGTCGTCTACCGGCTCGTCGAGGACTACCTGCTGGTGCCGAAGATCATCGGGAACGTGCTCAAGGTTCCCGCGCTGGTCACCGTGGTCGCCGTCCTGCTCGGCGGCGCGCTGCTCGGCATCATCGGGGCGCTCGTCGCCATCCCCGTCGCCGCGGCGATCCTCCTGCTGGTCGAAGAGGTGCTCTACCCACGCCTCGACCAAGCGTGACGAACCGGGCCAACGGAACGGTCCGGGCTACGTTCCCGGCCACGTCCGGGGTTCCCGGCCGTACGCCGGCACCTCGTACGGCCGCCGCCCGGTCTCGAAGAGGACGACCATTTCCCGGCCCGCGCCGCCCACCCACGCCGCGCGGCCGGGCTGGTGGCGCATCCTCGTGGCGCCGTGGCTGGACAGCGTCGCCCGCAGCGCCGCCCGGCTCCCGTCGCCGTACTCGACGAGCAGATCCGGCCGGTGCCCGTACCTCCCCGGGTCGGTTCGGACGGTGACCGCGGCCGGCCGCCAGCCGGTGCGCACCACAGCCTCGTGCCGCATCGACCACCGGCCCCAGCCGATCAGGCTGAAGACCGCGGCCGTCACCAGGCCCACCCCGACCATCCAGAAGAAGGCGGCCCCGCGGGGATCGACCCCGTCTTCCAGCGTCGTGCGCGCGCGGTTCGGGTCGGCGGGGTCGTAGACCACCGTGACCGACGCGCCCTCGACGTAGCGCCGCTTCGAGCTGACGCGGACGGAGGCGTAGTGAGGTTCGCCCCGCACGGAGTAGGAGACGTAGATCCCGCGCGGGTACCGTTCGAGCATCAGCACCGTGCCGGGCACCCGGGCACCGTCTTGCAGGAGCCTGCCGGCGGACGATTCGTAGAAGGCGAGCCCGGTGAAGACACCACCGGCGGCCACGAGCCACAGCGCGGCGAGGACCAGCGCCCGCCGGCCCAGCACGCGCAGCCGGCGGGTCTCGGCGCTCAGGTCGACGCTCTCGTGACCACCCGCGCCCTCCGGCGGCAGCCACTCCGAATCGTCCGGCATGAGATCAGCTTTCCACAGGTGAACACCGAGTACATCGAACTCGGACAGATCCGCGTCGCGCGGCCGCTGCCGGGATCGGCAACCCGGAAGGCCCGGGTTTCAGCGAGCGAGTTCGATCGTGACCCGGCCGGCGGTGGCGAGCACCTCGGCGCCGCCGTCGGCCAGGCGGCCGAGGAGGACCACGCCGCTCGCCGGAGGTGCGTCGCGGTAGTAGATCGCCAGGTTGCCCCACGGGGCGTAGAACGCCAGGTCCCCGGCCTCGGGGTCGGCGCTCGCCGCGGCGCCGGAGGTGGACAGCCGCCGGGGCAGGCCGGCGATCCGCTCCGACCCGTGGAAGTCGCTCAGCTTCAGCGTGAGCGGCAGGAGGGAGGCGAAGTCGCGGGCGGCGGCGCTGTCGTTCAGGGTCGCGTTCACGACGCGCTCTTGAACGGTGAGGCGGATGTTCACGGCGGTGGTGCTCCAGATCGTGGGTGTGAGGGTCGTCGAGGGCGCCGTGGGCGACGGCACTTCGGGGCGGCAGGCGGCCACGGCCAGCAGAGCCGCGGCCAGGATCGCGCGGGCGAGAAGCACGAGGTCCCCCCCGGTCAGTCCGGCATCGGTTCGGCGAAGTGCCGGAAGCCGTCGCGCTGGGAGTGGATGTCGAACAGGCGCTCGGCCAGAACGTCCGGGCTGCTGTGCTCCGCGTCGGGCCGGATGGCGCCGGGGACGATCAGCTGGGCGACGTGGATGTTTTCCGGCGCGAGCGCGTCGTGCAGCATGCGGGCGTAGGCGCTCTCGGCGGCGAAGGCGATCGAGGTGCCGGCGCGCTCGGGGTGCGGGCGCACGGCGGTGCCCCCCGTTCACGAACAGGACGGTCCCGCGGCCCAGCGCGCGCATACCGGGCAGCACGGCGGTCACCGCGGTGATCGGTCCGTGCACCGAAAAGTCCAGCGGGGCGACGAGGTCGCCGGTGCTCGTGTCGAGGACCGGCTTCATGAAGTCGGCGCGGGGCACCGGGCTGAACTGGAGGATCTCGACGGGCCCGAGGACGTCGGCGGCTTGCCCGAGTGCGGCGGTGAGCGAGGCGCGATCGAGCACGTCGGCGGGAAAAGCGCGGGCCTCGATCCCCTCGCGCGACAGGCCGGCCGTCAGCTCGGCCAGGCGCTCGGCGCGGCGGGCGATCAGGGCGACGGCGTGGCCGGCGGCCCCGAAGCGCCGCGCGGTGGCGAGCCCCAGGCCGGGGCCGGCGCCGATGAGTGCGAAGGTCGACATGGTGGCTCCTCGGTCGGGCTCGGCTTCCCCTCCAGGGAACCAGGCCCGGCCGTGCACCGCGAGGTTCTCCCGAAAGGTGTACTGGCAGGGGACCCTTCGCCGGCTCGGGCGGACCTAAGGTGGCGGGGTGGACAACCGCCGGCAAGTCCGTGACTTCCTCGTCTCGCGGCGCGCCAAGATCACCCCGGAGCAGGCCGGGCTCCCGGTCGGGAGCAAACGCCGGGTGCCAGGACTGCGCCGCAGCGAAGTCGCCCTGCTGGCCGACGTGAGCGTCGAGTACTACGCGAAGCTCGAACGCGGCACCCTCGCCGGTGTCTCCCCGTCCGTGTTGGACGCGGTGGCCCGTGCGCTGCAGCTCGACGACGCGGAACGGGCCCATCTGCTCGCCCTCGCCCGCGCCGCCGACGGCACGAGCGCGATCCTGCGGCGACGGCCCAAGGGCACCCGGTGGACCCCGCGCCGCAGCTTGCAGTGGGTCCTCGACGCCGTGACCGACGGGCCCGCGTTCGTCCGCAATGGACGGATGGACCTGCTGGCGGCGAACCGGCTCGCGCGAGCCTTCTATTCGGAGGTCTACACGAGCCCGCACCGGCCGAACATCGCCCGGTTCCAGTTCCTCGATCCGGCCTCGTACCGGTTCTACCCGGACTGGAGCTCGTTCGCCGATGTCTGCGTCGAGATCCTGCACACCGAAGCGGGCCGCAACCCGCACGACAAGGAACTCCACGACCTCATCGGGGAACTGTCCACCCGCAGCGACGAGTTCCGCACCCGGTGGGGCGCCCACAACGTCCGTCACCACGGCACCGGGTCGAAGACCTTCCACCACCCGGTCGTGGGAACCCTGACGCTCGCCTACGAAGGCCTCGAACTGGCCGCGGAACCCGGTCTGACCCTCACGATCTACGCCGCCGAGCCCGGGTCGCCGTCGGAAGAGGCGTTGCGGCTGCTGTCTTCCTGGGCTGCCACGCACGAAACCGAGCAGCCGAGCGGTCACCGTCCGGGCTGAGCCGCGGCCCAGGACGCCAGCAGCTCCAAGCCTTCCGCGGAGGGGGAACCGGGCACGGCGGTGTACACCACCAAGGTGAGCCCGGGTTCGGCCGCCATGGCCATCGCCTCCCACGTCAGGGTGAGGTCGCCCACGATCGGGTGATTGAAGCGCTTCACGCCGGTGCCGTGCCGCCGGACGTTGTGGGCGCCCCAGCGACCGCGGAACTCGTCGCTGCGGGTGGACAGTTCCCCGACCAGATCGTGCAGGCCCGAGTCGTGCGGGTTGCGCCCCGCTTCGGTCCGCAGGACGTCCACGGTGATGTCCGCGGCCAGGTCCCAGTCGGCGAAGAAGCGCCGGGACGCGGGTTCGAGGAACTGGTAGCGCGCCATGTTCGGCGTCGAGCTGCCGGAATACATGTCGCTGTAGAAGGCTCGCGCCAGCCGGTTTTCGGCCAGCAGGTCCAGCCGGCCGTTGTTGACGAACGCGGGCCCGGCGGTGATCGCGTCCAACGTCCACTGCAGACTCCGGCGCGGCGTCCACTTCTTCCCCGCGCGCTGCCGGGGGTGGGCGAGCACGTCGGCGCCCTCGGCGGTCTGGGCGAGGTGGAGCAGGTGGGCGCGTTCGGCTTCGTCGAGCCGGAGGGCACGGGCGACGGCTTCGAGCACGGCGGCCGAAGCGCCGGCGAGGTTCCCGCGCTCGAGTTTCGCGTAGTACTCGACGCTCACGTCGGCCAGCGCGGCGACTTCGCTGCGGCGCAGCCCCGGCACGCGACGACGGGTACCGCCCGGCAGCCCGGCCTGCTCCGGCGTGATCTTGGCGCGCCGCGAGACGAGGAACTCGCGGACTTCGGCACGGTTGTCCACAGCGCGACCGTACGCGCCGCCCCGGCACGGTGGGGTGTACTGCCGGTACACCCTTCGCCAGTGACTCGCGGCCGGCGCGTGGACGACGTTGTCTTGTGGTTGCGGACCATCCGGCCCGCAACCGCCACCGCAAGAGGAGTCACCATGCGCGGAGCCGTCATCCACGCTCCCGGCGACGTACGCGTCGAGCACCTCGACGACCCGAAGATCCAGCAGCCGGCCGACGCGATCATCCGCACGGTGCTCACCTGCGTGTGCGGCTCGGACCTGTGGCCCTACCGCGGCCTGGAACCGATCGGCGACCCGCACCCGATGGGACACGAGTACGTCGGCATCGTCGAAGAGGCCGGCAGCGAGGTGACCTCGGTCAAGCCCGGCCAGTTCGTGGTCGGTTCCTTCGCCACCTCGGACAACACCTGCGCGAACTGCCGCAACGGCTGGCAGTCCTCGTGCCTGCACCGTGAGTTCATGAGCACGTGCCAGGCCGAGTACGTCCGCATCCCGAACGCCCAGGGCACCCTCGTCGCCACCGCCGAGCACCCGGACGAGGAGTTCCTGCCCAGCTTGCTCGCCGTGTCCGACGTCATGGGCACCGGCTGGTACGCCGCCCTCGCCGCCGAGGTCAAGCCCGGCGGCACCGCCGTCGTGGTCGGCGACGGCGCCGTCGGGCTCTGCGGCGTCATCGCGGCCAAGGAACTCGGCGCCGAGCGCGTCATCGCCATGAGCCGCCACGAATCCCGGCAGAAGCTCGCCACCGCGTTCGGCGCCACCGACATCGTCACCGGACGCGGCGACGAGGGCGTCGCCGCCGTGAAGGACCTCACCGGCGGCCTCGGCGCCGACGCGGTGCTGGAATGCGTCGGCACCCCCGAGGCCATGCGGCAGGCCCTGAACGTCACCCGCCCCGGCGGCAACGTCGGGTTCGTCGGCGTCCCCCACGACGTGCGGATCGCCGGTGAAGAGCTGTTCTTCTCCCACGCCGGGCTGCGCGGTGGCCCGGCGCCGGTGCGCCGCTTCCTGCCCGACCTGATCGACCGGGTCCTCACCGGCCGCATCGACCCCGGCAAGGTCTTCGACCTCAGCCTGCCCCTGGACCAGGTCGCCGAGGGCTACCGGGCCATGGACGAGCGCCGCGCCATCAAGGCCCTGCTCACCCCCTGACCGCGGACGGGACGACCGGTCCGGGCCGCGGCGACGGTGGCGCGGCCCGGACCGGCGACGACCCGCCGACCCGCCGACCCGAAGGAGATACCCCCATGGACACCGGGACCACTCCCGGCCGCCTGCCCGCCGTCGTCTGGGTGCTCGCCGCCGGCACGTTCCTGCTGGGCACCACCGAGTTCGTCATCGCCGGCCTGCTGCCCGAACTCGCCGGCGACCTCGGCGTCGGCGTCCCGCAGGCCGGCCTGCTGATCACCGGCTTCGCCATCGGCATGATCATCGGCTCACCGACCATGGCCCTGGCCACCCTGCGGCTGCCCCAGCGCCGGACGCTGGTCCTGGCACTGGCCGTGTTCAGCCTCGGGCACGTCGTCGCGGCACTCAGCGGCTCGTTCGCGATCATCCTCGCCGCCCGTGTCGTCACCGCACTGGCCACCGGGGCGTTCTGGTCCGTCGGCTTCGTCGTCGCCACCGCCGCGGCCGGCCCGCGGAACTCGACGCGCGCGATCGGCGTCATGATGGGCGGACTGACCCTGGCCAACGTCGTCGGCGTGCCGATCGGGGCGTTCGCGGGCCAGTTCACCGGGTGGCGCGGCCCGTTCTGGGCGCTGGCAGCGCTTTCCGCGCTGGCCGCCGCGGTCGTCGGCCGGTTCATCCCCACCCGCGAGCGGCGCGCCGAGATCTCCGTCCGGGCCGAGATCCGGGCTCTGCGCCAGGGCCGGCTGTGGCTGGCACTCGCCGCCGCGATGCTGATCATGGGCGGGGTCCTGGCCACCTACAGCTACCTCGCCCCGCTGCTGACCGGCCGCGCCGGCATCCCGGCCGGCGCCGTCCCGCTCGCCCTCATCGCCTTCGGCGCCGGCGCCCTCGGCGGCACCACCGCCGGCGGCCGCCTCGGCGACCGGCACCCGATCGCGACCACCAGCACCGCGGCCGCGGTCACCGCCGCTGTCCTGTTCCTGATGATCCCGCTGTCCACCCAGCCCGTCGCGGCCATCGTCCTCGTGTTCCTGATGGCGTCGACCGGATTCACGGTCAACCCCGTCGTCACCGCCCTCGCCGTCCGCTACGCCGGCGACGCCCCCACCCTGACCTCCGCGCTCAGCACGTCGGCCTTCAACACCGGCATCGCCGCCGGCACCGCCATCGCGGGCACGGCCTTGGATTCGCTCGGCGTGACCGGGCCACCCCTGGTCGGGGCGATCACCGCCGCCCTCACCCTGCTGCCCCTCACCGCACTGGCCGGTCGCTCCCGCCGCACGAAGCCGACCGGCCAAGATACGGGTGATCCACCCGTTTTACGAGGTACTGCCAGTACACCGCCCGCCAGGGACTCCCCCGCGACGCGGACGCCTGATGAGGTCGGCCCCATGTCGCCCGAAAACGCGGAATCGCCGACCCCTCTCAGCCGGCGGACGTTCATCGCCGCCTCAGCCGTGGGCGGTGCCGCGGCCGTGGCCGACCCGGCGCTCCTGGGGGCCGAGCCCGCCGCCGCCGACGACGCCACCAGCAGCCGAGTCACCCTGACTGTCAACGGAAACCGACGCGCCGTCACCGTGGACAACCGGACCTCGCTGCTGGACCTGCTGCGTGAGCACTTCGGCTTGACCGGCACGAAGAAGGGCTGCGACGCCGGCGCTTGCGGCGCCTGCACGGTCCTCGTCGACGACCGGCGCGTCAACGGGTGCCTGACACTGGCGGTGCGGTTGGACGGCGCGCGGGTCACCACCATCGAAGGCCTCTCCCCCGGCGACGACACGCCGCTGCACCCGCTGCAGCAGGCGTTCATCGACCAGGACGCCTTCCAGTGCGGGTACTGCACCCCCGGCCAGATCATGTCCGGCGTCGGCTGCATCCGGGAGGGCCACACCGGGTCCCCGGAGGAGATCCGGGAGTGGATGAGCGGCAACATCTGCCGCTGCGGGTGCTACGTCAAGATCGTCAAAGCCATCCAGCAGGCGGGGAGCTGACGACCGGTGGAACCCTTCTCCTACACCAAGGTCTCCGACATCCGGGCCGCCATTGCGGCCGGGCAGCGCGGCGGGCGCTTCATCGCCGGCGGCACGACCCTGGTCGACCTGATGCGCGAGACCGTGGAACGCCCGGACTCGCTGGTCGACATCGGCCCGCTGCCGCTCACCGGCACCACCGCCACCCCGGGTGGCGGCCTGCGGATCGGCGCGCTGGTGCGGATGGCCGACGCCGCCGCGGATCCGCGCGTCCGCAGCGCCTTCCCGGTCGTCTCGGAAGCGCTGGAGCTGAGCGCGTCCGCCCAGCTGCGCACCATGGCCACCATCGGCGGCAACATCATGCAGCGCACCCGGTGCAGCTACTTCCGGGACGTCACCGCGAACTGCAACAAGCGTGAACCGGGTTCGGGCTGCGCCGCCCTCGAGGGCTACAACCGGGGTCACGCCATCCTCGGTGGCTCCGACGCGTGCGTCGCCACGCACCCGTCGGACCTCGCGGTCGCGTTCGCCGCGCTGGAGGCGAGCGTGCACCTGGAGGGTCCCGGCGGTACACGCACGGTCCCCTTCGCCGGCTTCCTCCTCCGGCCCGGCAGCACCCCGGACCGGGAACAGGCCCTGCGGCCCGGCGAGCTGATCACCGCGGTGGAGCTCCCGGCTCTCCCGCGTCCCCTGCGGTCCGGCTACCTCAAGGTGCGCGACCGGCAGAGCTACGAGTTCGCCCTGACCTCGGCCGCGATCGCCCTGCACATCCAGGGCGGCGTCATTCGAGCGGCGAAGGTCGCCGCCGGCGGCGTGGGCACCGTCCCGTGGAAACTGCCCGCCGTCGAGCAGCACCTGCTCGGCAAGCGTCCGTCGGAATCCCTGTGGGCCGAGGCCGCACAGCGAGCCGCGGACGGGGCCCGTCCGTTGCGGCACAACGGGTTCAAGGTCGCACTGCTCGAGCGCACGGTCGAACGTCAGCTGCGCGTCGTGGGAGGCACCCGATGACACAACCGCGAACCGCCGTCGGCTCCCCGCAGTCCCGGGTGGACGGACGGCTGAAGGTGACCGGGCGCGCGCTCTACGCCGCCGACCACCCGGCCGACGCTGTCCTGTACGCCGCCGTGGTCGACAGCAGCGTCGGGCGCGGGCACGTCACGGGCATCGACGACGGCGCCGCCCGCGCCCACCCCGGCGTCCGGCGGGTGATCAGTCACCTCAACGCGCCGCGGCTGCCGTACCTGGACAACCCGGGGTCGAACAACCCGGCGCCCGGCTCGCGGCTGCGGGTCTTCCAGGACGACCGGGTGCGGTTCTTCGGCCAGCCGGTCGCCGTCGTGGTCGCCACCACCCACGAGGCCGCCCAGCAGGGCGCCCGGCTGGTGAAGGTGTCCTACGCCGCCGAACAGCCGGTCACCGACCTGATCACCGCCCCGGCCGACGAGCCGGCGACGTACGCGCGTGGCGACGCCGACCGGGCGCTGGGCACCGCACCGGTCCGGCTGGACCTGACCTACCGGACCGCCCGCAACCACCACAACCCCATGGAACCGCACGCCACCATCGCCCGGTGGGACGGCGACCGGCTCACCGTGTGGGACAAGACCCAATGGGTGGTCGGCGGCACGCAACAGGAACTCGCCGCCGTCTTCGGGATCCCGCAGACCTCCGTTCGCGTCATCTCGCCCTTCGTCGGAGGCGCGTTCGGCAGCGGGCTGCGCGCCTGGCCGCACACCACCATCGCCGCCCTCGCCGCTCGCGAGACCGGCCGCCCGGTCAAGCTGGTGCTCACGCGCAGGCAGCTGTACTTCGGCACCGGGTTCCGGCCCGCCTACTCCTACCGGCTCCGGCTGGGTGCCGACCGCACCGGACGGCTCTCCGCGATGACCCACGAAATCCGCGGCGAAACCTCCAGCTACGAAACGTTCACCGAGGCGATGCTGGCGCCGGGCCAGATGCTCTACAGCACGCCCCACGTCCGCCAGGCCTATTCGACCGTGCCCCTGGACGTGAACACCCCGATCTGGATGCGGGGCCCCGGCTACGCCTCCGCCGCCCTCGTCATCGAATCCGCGATGGACGAGCTCGCGCACGAACTCGGCATCGACCCGGTCGAGCTGCGCGTACGCAACGAACCCGCGACCGACCAGGCCAGCGGCCTGCCGTTCTCCACCCGCCGGCTGCGCGAATGCTACGACGTGGGCGCACGAGAGTTCGGCTGGCGGCGCCGCGACCCGAAGCCGCGCTCGACTCGCGACGGCGACTGGCTGATCGGCACCGGGATGGCCGCCGCGGTCTACGACACCGCCCGCGCCCCGGCACAGGCCCACGTCCGGCTCAACGCCGACGGCACCGCACTGGTGCAGTCCGCGACCAGCGACATGGGCCCCGGCACCTACACCTCCATGCCCCAGGTCGCCGCCGACGCCCTCGGCCTGACGATGGACACCGTCCGGTTCCGGCTCGGCGACTCGCTCATGCCCCCGACCCCGCCCCACGGCGGCTCCATGACCATGGCCAGCGTCGGCTCCGCCGTCCAAGACGGCTGCGACAAGGTCCGCCGCCAGGCGATCACCCTCGCGGTCGGCGATCCGCGATCCCCCTTGCACGGTGTCGATCCCGGCGACGTCATCGTCCGCAACGGCCGGCTGCTCCTCAAGAACGACCCGACGCGCGCGGACACGTACCGGGACGTGCTGGCCCGCAACCACCGTGACCACCTCGAAGTGATCGGCTCCTGGGCTCCCGCCGAGGAGAACCGGTTCTCGATGTACGGCTACGGCGCGGTGTTCGCCGAGGTCGCCGTCGACGCCCGCCTCGGCCTGATCCGGATCCGGCGCATGCTCGGCGTCTACGACGCCGGCCGGATCGTCAACCCCAAGCTGGCCGACAGCCAAGCCATCGGCGGCATGGTGGGCGGCATCGGTGCCGCCTTGCTGGAGCACACCGTCACCGACCCGCGCGACGGCCGGATCGTCAACGCCGACCTCGCCGGCTACCTCGTCCCGGTCAACGCCGACATCCGCGACCTCCGCGCCGTCTACCTGGAGGGAGAAGACCGCGAAGCCGACCCCCTCGGCGTCAAAGGCCTGGCCGAACTCGTGCTGGTCGGCGTCGCCCCGGCCATCGCCAACGCGGTCTTCCACGCGACCGGACGACGCATCCGCGACTTCCCCATCACCGCCGATGCCCTGCTCTGACCGCGGCCGGTCATCGGAGGCGGGCTCAGCGGGTGCGGAAGTCCTCGGTGCGCAGGATGGCGACCGAGGTGTGGCGGGACTTGGCGTAGTCCGGGAAGTAGCCGCGGCGGTTGCCGCCGTGGTGCGGCAACCCGGCCTATCCGGGCTGATCTCGGCCCGCGCGACCAGGCGCTGGACACCGGCGGGGTGTTCCTGCCGATGATGACGGCCGGCCTGGCCGCCCTCGCTCTGCTCCGCCTCGGCCGGCGCCCGGAGGCGCGCGGCGAGCTGGAGCTGGCGCCCGGCTGTGCGGCCGCCACCGCACCAACTCGGGTGACCGTCGCGGTGATGGTTTTCGGTGGGGCCAGGGGCCCACGGTGATCCCGCCGATGATCGCGGCGCTCCTCACCCCCGGTACCCGCGCACCGGGCCGGGACCTCCAGCGGACTGCTCGGCACCAGCCGCCGGCTCGGCGGCGCGCCGGTGGTCGTGACCGGCCGTGCCCTGCCGGCCGCCCTCGCCGCTCCGGCCGCCGTCACCGCGGTCGCGGGCCTGGGTACTCGCCACCAGGACAAGAGCGACGAGAGGAACCACGATGCAGCACATCCCCGTCAACGACACGGTCAAGACCCCGGCCGGCCACTTCACCGGCGACGTCTACCTGACCCCGATCAAAACGCCCGAACCCCCCTCCCGCCTGGTCGCCTCCCTGGTCCGGTTCACCCCCGGCGCGCGCACCAACTGGCACTCCCACGCCGTCGGGCAAACCCTCTACGTCACCGACGGCATCGGCTTCGTCGTCAACCGCGACGGGCAGGTCATCCGCATGCGTGCCGGCGAGACCGTCTGGACCCCGCCCGGCGAGGAGCACTGGCACGGCGGCACCAGCACCACCTGCATGAGCCACCTCGCCCTGCTCGAAGGCCCCGAAGAAGGCGGCGACGGCACCACGTGGCTCGAACCCGTCACCGACCAGCAGTACCGGGACGCCCACCAGCAGTAGCGGACGCGGGCGACGGCGGAGCCATTGTGGACGATCGCCGGATATCGGCGGCCGGCGGTGGTGCACGGGGCTTCGCCAGGCCCGCTTCCGCGAAGTGCACTTTCACGACAATCGACAGCTCTTCGACGCCAAGGCCACCCCCCGTAGTACCGATTTCGCAGGTCACGGCACGACGCGCGGAGGTTCCCGTTTCGGCGGACGCTTCGGGCAGGGGTAAAACGTTTCAGGGTGCTTGACGCCGTTCAGGCACGACTGGCACGGTCGGCCTGGCAAGAGTGCCTCACCCGACTGGGGTAGCAAAGGGCAGGCGCTCTCGGTAACTGGGGTGATTTACGGGGGAAGGCTGGACCCACCCGCCGGAGCCGGGACACATCCGTTGGACAAGCCGGTCTTTTCCGTGCGGGTAATGCTCCGCTGACGGTTTGCGCCGAGGTTGTCCGGCTGCGGCGGAGTCCTCCGCGGTAACAGGAAATCGAAAGAAAGCGGACTTTCGCAGTGAATCTGAGAACCAAAATTCTGGCCACCATCACGTTCACGTTCGCCGCGGTCCTGGCCGTGGCCGTACCGGCGCCGGCGGCCACCCCGCCGCAAACCGT
>NZ_JBFAZA010000027.1:0-120587 GCF_040681595.1 Amycolatopsis sp. NPDC051716
CAAAAACGGCCTGCATATCATTACCGCGCTGCGTGACGCCATCACCGGAAACCCTTGGCTGCCAACGAACACCGAAATGGCCTGAACAGTTACCCGACAAGCTTGATGAACATGTTTTCGCTCGGCTCTCGCGGCAGGCGATCCTCACTCGGCCGCGCGTGCGATTCCGCTTCTTCGTGCACGAATTCGCGCTCCGCCTCCCGGTCGGAAGTGTGGAAGTGATGAACGGCCAGCTTCGGCAGCTCACGCGGACTTCCCAGCAACCCAACGTGGCAATCCGGATAGTGCCGGCAAGTCTGGGTGGCCACCCCGCATCGGCGGGACAGTTCCAGCTGATGGAATCCAGTTCCTATCCGCCGGTGGTCAGCATCGAAAGCGAGGCAACCTCGATCTACCTGGAGGAGGCCTCGGAGATCGGAGCGTATCGGCGCGTGCTCAGTGGCCTGGACCGTGGGGCCCTCGATGCGGCACAATCGCGGGAGTTGATCGCCGACCTGATGCGCGAACTCTACCCGCCGGGGGTGCAATAACATGCCGAGCGAATGGCGCAAGAGTTCTTACACCAATGTTGGTGATTGTGTTGAGGTCGCCCTCGACCGGACTGTCCTGATCCGGGACACCAAAGACCGTGAAGGCGGCATCCTCACCGCCTCCACCTCCACCTGGCGCGAACTGCTCAGCCGGCTCAGCAAACTTCGCTGAACATCGGCGGCAGAGCCTCCGCCAGCCCCATCCGCACCGACTCCTCCGGTACCGGAACCGCCCCGGCGCCCGCCATCGGCAACGGCCGGGGCCGCCGCGGCATGCGCGACGCCGAACCTCCGCCCCGGCCCGGGTACACCAGCAACCCCCGCGCCGGGTCCGGGACCGCGTCCAGCGCCGCCGTCACCGCCGGCAGCGCCCTGAACGCGTCTCGCCTCTCTTCGGTCAAAAACTCGATCTCCAGCACCACGCCCCAGCGGTGCTCGTGCCAAACCCACTGCTCAGCGCCGTTCGTCAGCGCTGCTTCGGTGAGAGCGTCCCCTTGAGCCAGGCGCCACAGCGAAGCCGAATGCTCCCCGTCGAACACTTCGATGGTCAGCCAATGGTCCATAAGTCGACATTACCGCCGCCGCGTCCTCATGGGTGTTGCGTTTCGGGGGCGATGGTGTGAGAGGGTATGGCCTGTGATGCGGATCATGGGGCGCCCTCGCGCGCTGGTCGCGGTCGTTGCCGGTGCACTTCTGCTCGCCGGGTGCGGCTCGGGCCCCAGCCAGGTCGGCAGTGCCGTCATCGTCGGGGACCGAGCTGTCTCCCTCGACCGGGTCCAGTCGATGATCGACCAGGCCGTCCGCGAACACCCGTACGCGCAGAAGCTCGCCAGTGAGCACAAGCTCGAGCTGCTGGGCCGCGAGATCGTCCGGCAGACCGTGCTGCACGAACTGACCCTGCGCGCCACCAAGCAGGAAAACCTCGTCGCCGACCAGGCGAAGGTCGCCGCGCTGGCCGCGCAGGTGACGCCTGCCCCGGTCACCGACACCGGGCAGGGCGACCCGGTCGCCGTCACGCAGATCGTCTCGAAGCTGCGCGACCGGAACGAGGTCGCGAGCGACGTCCTCCTCGAGCAGGAGCTCGCCCGGAAGGTGCTGCCGAAGCTGTCGGTCGGCGCGGACTACGTCGGCATCAGCGCGACCGGCGACAACGACCAGGCCGCCCGCACCCGCGCCTTCGGCCTCGCGAAGGAGTTCGCCGACGACCCCGGCAAGGTCCAGGGGGTCGTCCAGCAGGCGCAGCAGGAAGGCCAGCAGGCCCAGCAGACCGGCGCTCCCGGCCCGGGCGGGTACTCCGCCGGCCAGACCGCCGAGCTCTTCGGCGCCGCGCAGTACCCCGGCCTCGCGCAGACCGCGCTCTTCGGCTCGGAAAAGAACAGCGTCGTCGTCTTCCAGGCGCAGAAGCCGCAGAGCGCGGACTGGTTCATCTTCGTCATCCGCGCCCGCGGCACCGACAAGCCGGTGCCGGCCGACCAGGAAGCGCAGAAGCCGACGGACGCCCAGCTGACCGCGATCGGCACCCGCCTGCTGCAGCCGTACCTCGGCCAGAGCGGCCTGCGCGTCAACCCGCGGTACGGCGTGTGGGATGTTGTGGGCATGAACCTCGTGCCCAACTCCGACGCCACCCAGGGCGTCGTGCTGCCCATTCGCGGTGCCGCGACCGCACAGCAGTGAGCACGGGTGTCGTCGTCATCGTCCGCGGGACGACGCTGCCCGGCGCGGCGCTCAAGATCCTGCGTGACTCTGCCGCCGTCTACGCGGCCACGGACGTCGATCCGGCCGCGTTCGGCGTCCCGGCCGTCATCGAGGCGCCTTCGCTGAAGGACGTCGTGCTGCTGGCCGGGTCTCGCGACGAGCCCGCGGCGTCGCTGCTCATCGCGACCGGCGCGGAGGTCATCGAGACGCCGGTGCCGCCGCTGGTCGAGGCCGCGGAGGTGATGGACCGGCTCCGCTCGCCGGGCGGCTGCCCGTGGGACGCGGTGCAGACGCACGATTCGCTGCGGCAGTACCTGGTCGAGGAGACCTACGAGCTGCTCGACGCCATCGAAGAAGGCGACCGCGAGGCCCTGCGCGAAGAGCTCGGTGACGTCCTGCTGCAGGTCCTCTTCCACGCGCGGGTCGCGGCCGAGGACGCCGAAGACCCGTTCGGCATCGACGACGTCGCCGCGGCGCTCGTCGCGAAGCTGGTCGGCCGGCACCCGCACGTCTTCGCCGGCGCCGACCAGGTGCACACCGTCGAGCACCAGAACCTCAAGTGGGAAGAGCTGAAGCAGCGCGAAAAACAACGTCGGTCCATTGTGGACGGCGTCGCGCTCGGCCAGCCCGCCGTCGCGCTGGCGGGCAAGCTGGGGCAGCGCTCCGGGCGTGCGGGCATCCCGCTCGACCTCTTCCCCGAAGGGACCGCGGCGGCCGCCCAGCTGTTCCGCATCGCGGCCACCGCGCGCCGGGCGGGTGTCGACGCCGAGGGCGAGCTGAGGGCGGTGGCCAAGCAGTTCGCGAAGGACATCCAGGCCGCCGAGCAGGCCGCCCGCGACGCCGGGCTGGAGCCGACGACCCTGGAGGCCGACGGCTGGCGGAAGTTCTGGCCGCCGCGCCCACTGTGACGCAGCACACGTCCGGGTGAGAACCGTTTCCGAGCATCCGGCGTCTTGCCTGGTGTGAAGCACACGCCACTGGAGGACGCCGACGAGGACCACCTCGTCCGGCGCACCGCCCAGGGCGATCGCGCGGCGTTCGAGGAGCTCTACCGCCGCACGGCGCCCTGGCTCGCCGTGCGCCTGCGCCGCCGCTGCGCGGACGAGCAGCTCGTCGCGGAGGTCGTGCAGGAGACGTTCCTGGCCGTCTGGCGGGCGGCGGCGTCGTTCGCAGGCGCCACCACCGGCGGGAGCGCGGTCGGCTGGGTCTGGACGATCGCCGCGCGCCGGCTGGTCGACGCGTTCCGGCGCCGGGCGCACCACGCGCAGCCGCCGCCGGCGGTGGCCCTCGACGTCGCGCCGGTGGTGGCGGCCGAAGACGAGGCGCTGGCAGCGACGATCGGCGACGAGGTCGGTGCCGCGCTGCGCGACCTCGCGCCGGAGCTGCGGGCGGTGCTGCAGGCGATGGTGCTCGACGGGCTGACCGTGCGGGAGACCGCCGTCCTGCTGGGGTTGCCGGAGGGGACCGTCAAGACCCGGGCGCGCCGGGCCCGGATCGCATTGCGGGAGGCACTGTCATGAACCACGCGCCGGAGCGGCTCATCGTCGCGTACGCGGTGGGCGACGACCTCCCGGGTGACCAGCTGTGGGGCCTCGAGGCCCACCTCGAGGCGTGCCGCGAATGCCGGGCGCGGCTCGCGCGGGCCGCACCGGTCCAGCCGGTCGTGGACCTGGTCTGGGAGCGGCTTTCGGCCGAGGTCCGGCAGCCGCTCGCCCGGCCGCGGCGCCGGAGCCGGTGGCTCGACACCTGGGTGACGCCGGCGATGGCGCCGTGGCTGGCGATGATCGTGGCCGTCACGCTGGCCGCGCTCCTGCTCGACAGCGTGTGGCACGCGGTGCTCGACGTGCCGGCGGTGCAGCTCTTCGCCCCGGTGCTGCCGGTGCTCGGGGTCGCCGTGTCGTGGGCGCGGGGGCTCGATCCGGCCTACGAGGTCGTCACCGCGACCCCGCGGGCGGGGCTGTACCTGGTCGCCCGGCGGACGGTGGCGGTGCTCGTCGTCGTCCTGCCGGTGCTGGGGGTCGCCGGGTGGCTGACCGGCACCCAGCCGGCGCTCTGGCTGCTGCCGAGCCTGGCCTTCACCACCGGCACGCTCGCGCTCGGCGGGCTGATCGGCGTCAGCCGGGCGGCGTACGCGCTGGTCGCGGTGTGGGTGGTGATCGTCGTCCTGCCGGCGTTCGTCCAGCGGGGGCAGGCGTTTTCGCTCGGCACCGGCGCGCTGCCGGTGTGGGCGGCGGTCTTCGTGCTGACCACGGTGGTCGTCGCCCTGCGCGGGCCGGCGTTCACCCGGCTCGGCGCACGTCATTAGGACTTCGGTCTCCAGTCTTCAGGTCTTCAGGAGGAAGCGCATGCGGGCAGTAGGGGCCGCCGAGGTCGCACCGGCGACGTACGCCTGGGAAATCCAGGCGCAGGGGCTGCGGGTGCGGGTGGGGCGGCGGACGATGGCGGTGGACGGGCTGGACCTGTCCCTCGGCAAGGGGGTGCACGGGCTGCTCGGACCGAACGGTGCCGGCAAGACGACGCTGATCCGGGCGTTGGCGACGGTGCTCCGGCCGGCGTCGGGCAGCTTGTCGCTGCTCGGCACCCCGGCCGCCGGGAGCTCGGGCCAGCGGGAGCTGCGCCGGCGGATCGGGTACCTGCCGCAGAACTTCGGCTACTACAAGCGGTTCACCGTCCGCGAGTTCGTCGAATACCTGGCGTGGCTGAAGGAGATGTCCAAAGAGGACATCCCGGGGGCCGTCCAGCGGGCGGTGGAGCGCGTCGGCCTGGCCGACCGCGCGAACGACCGCATGAAGACGCTCTCGGGCGGGATGGTGCGCCGGGTCGGCATCGCCCAGGCGATCGTCAACGACCCGGACATCCTGCTCCTCGACGAGCCGACGGCCGGCCTCGACCCGGCGCAGCGGGTCCGGTTCCGCGAGCTGGTCCAGGAACTGGGCCGCGACTCGTGCGTGCTGATCTCGACGCACCTGGTGGAGGACGTGGCCACGGCGTGCACGGACGTCGTGCTGTTCGCCGGGGGAAAGCTGGTGTTCCAGGGAACGCCGGACGGGCTGGCCGCCGCGGGCACCCTCGAGCACGTCGGGGACAGCCCGATCGAACGCGGTTATTCGGCGCTGCTGAACCACGAGCCGGGCCAGGGGGCGTGGTGATCTTCCGCATCGAACTCCGGCGCTCGATCGCGCCCTGGGCCGGTCTGGCGCTCGTCGTCTTCGCGCTCGCGTTCCTCTTCCTGCTCTCGGGGCCGTGGTGGAAGACCCCGGCACCCTGGTCGGCGAACACGACCACGACCGCGATCTGGGTCCGGTTCCTGCTGCAGTTCCTCTGGCCCGTCGTGGTCGGCGCCGGGGCCATCCAGGGCATGCGTGACAGCCGCTCCGGCATGACCGAGCTGCTGGCCACCACCCCGCGGCCTGGGTGGCACCGGGCGATCCGGCTCGCCGGCGCCGTCGGCGCGCTGACCGCGCTGGCCTACCTGGTCGTGTTCGGCGTGGGCGTCGCCGAAGTCCTCGCCCACGGCGGGTTCGTCTCGGCCGTCTTCCTCCCGGTGCTGGGCGTCGGGGTGCTCGCGGTGGTCGCCGGTGGCTGGCTGGGGCTGGCCGTCGGGCGGCTGCTGCCGCACCCGCTGACGGCCCCCGGGCTGGCCGTGCTCACCCTCGTCGGGACGGTCCTCTGCTGGATGTCGCTCGAAGGGGGCCTGGACGCCGTCGTGCCACGCCGGGCCGGGCCGCTGGCGCCGGCGCTGGCCGAGCCGCGCGGGTCGATGGTGACGACGGCGGCGTCGCTCGACGTGGGGCAGGCGGCGTGGTTCCTCGGCCTCGCCGTCACCGGGTTCCTGCTGCTGTCGGTGCGGTCGGTGCGAGCGCGGCTGCTGAGCCTGCTGCCGCTCGTCGCCGGGGCCGCCATCGCGCTGCCGCTGTTCCCGGCGGAGGCCCTCACCGCCGACAGCCCCGCCGCCCGGAAGGTCTGCGACGGCCCGGTCTGCGTGGCCGAACTGCACCGGGACCGGCTGGCCGCGCTGGCCGGCCCCGGGCGTGAAGCGCTCGCGATGCTGGCGAAGCTGCCCGGAGCGCCGACCCGGGTCGAGGAGCAGGTCGCGCCGGTCTCCCCGCTCGAACGCACCCAGCGCGACCCCGGCGTCGTCCTGCTCGACTTCCAGCGCAACGACGCACTGCTGACGGCGGACGCGAGCGACCTGCGGGTGGCGGTGCTCTCCGGGGTCGGCGTGCCGTCCTGCGAGCGGCCGAGTGCGCCCAGCCTGTCGGACACGGGCGCGCGGATGATCGCGGCGGCGTACTTCACCGGGGAGCTGAAACCGCTGCCCGAGCTCTTCCGAAACTGGTTCAGGAGTCAGTCCGGCCCGATCGAGCAGGCCTGGCGGCAATTCCGGGCCCTGCCGGCGGACGTCCGGTTCGCGCGGATCGTCGCGCTGCGCCAGGCGTTGCTGACGTGCCAGGGCGATCCGATGGACACGCTGGTGCCGGGAGCGCTCCGATGAGGTGGGCGACGCTGTACGCCCGCTCGCGGCAGCTGCCGGTGGCCTTCGCGGCCCTGCTGGTGGCGACCTCGGGGGTGTGGTTCCTGGGGCGGGACTCGTGGAACACGGTCGTCGTCGCGCTGACGCTGACCACGGCGGTCGCGGTGGCGGCGATCGGGCTCAGCGGCCAGGACCCCGACCTCGACCGGACCGCGGCGCTGCCGTGGCCGATCCGGCGGTTCGCCCACCTGGCGCTGATCGCGATCGTGGCCGGCGCGGTGGTGCTGGGGGTGCAGGAGCTGGGCCCGTCGGCGGTCGCGGCGTCGATCATCGTCCGCGACGCGGCCGGGCTGGCGGGCTTGGCCGGCCTGGCGGCCACGATGGCGGGCGGCCAGTTCGGCTGGACGCTCCCGCTGGCGTGGTCCGCGGTCAGCCCGTTCGTCCCGCGGGACTCTTCGACGCTGAGCCGGGTCCTGACCTGGGCCTTGCAGCCCGCGGAAACCCCGGCGGCCACCTGGACGGCGGTGCTCCTGGCGGCCACGGGAGCGGCGGCGTACACCGCCTGGGGTGGCCGCCGGTGACGTGAGAGCCTGGAGACCATGATGGGCCGAGCCGAGCACCCCGAGCTCTGGGAGTTCCTCGAAGCACGGCACCACGGCGAGGTCCTGTCCGGCACCGTCGCGGCGATCGAACCGTTCGGCGTGTTCGTGGCGCTGGACGACGGCCCCGAGCACCCGGTCTTCCCCGGCGTCGGGTTCGTCGCCTACCCCGAGCTGGCGTGGCGCCGGTTCGAAGCCGCCACCGAAGTCGTGCGGGTCGGCGGGCGCGTCTCGGGGGAGTTTCTCGTGTTCGACACCACGAACCTGGAAGCCCGGCTGTCCTTGCGGGCGTTGCAGCCGGATCCGTTCCAGGCGTTCGCCGACGACACCGCGGTGGGGCAGCAGCTGCCCGGCCGGGTGATCCGGTCGACCCCGATCGGCGTCTTCGTCGAGGTCGCCGACGGAGTCGAAGGGCTGGTCCGGGAGCCCATCGGCGAAAGCCGGGCCGGTGCCGCGATCACGGTCGTCGTGATCGGGATCGACCGCGAGCGGCGCCGGCTCACGCTCGCCTGACGCCACCGCCCGGCGATCACACGTTGCGGATGTTCGTCTCCAGCTCCAGGGGCTCCCGGTCCCAGTCCTCCACGCCGAAGGCGAGGATGCGTTCCGGGTGGATCCGGATCACCGCGTCGTCGAAGTGGTTGTCCGGCAGGTTCACGCCCACCAGGGCCTCCGCGCGGCCGCGGATCTCCAGGCACCGCACCCGCCACGGGTTCGTCGAGGGGAGGTCGTCCACGACGAACGCCACGCGGTCGTGCGTCGCGATGTTGCGGAACTTCTTGCTGGTGCGCAGGTTGTGCCCGGTGACGTCGATGGTCTTCTCGTCCGGGTTGTAGCGGAAGCCGACCGGGTTGGCCTGCAGGGTTCCGTCGGGCTGCTGGGTCGCCAGCCGGCCCAGTGGCTGGGCGGCGAGGTAGGCGAGTTCTGCTTCGGTGAACATGCCCGAAGCTTCCAACTTCAAGCTCCCTTGAAGTCAAGGGCCAGCGAAGCGAACCGTGCGCCGATCCGGCGGTGGGCCGCCGGGGACGGGTGGAGGTCGTCCGGCAGCGGTAACTCCGCGAAGTCCTCCGGGCCGTACAGCGAGAGGCCGTCGAGGTAGGTCAAGTGCGGGTCCGACTCCTGCCGCTGGGCCACGATCCGGGCCAGCTCGTCGCGGATGACCTCCAGGGTCAGCTTGCCCGCCGCGCGCTCGGCCGGGTCGCCGGTCGCGCGGAACCGGACCTCGCCGCGGGCCAGTGCCTCGTGGTCGAAGTCGCCCGGCCCGGGTGTCTGCTCGTGGATCGGGCAGTACAGCGGCGAGACGACCACGAGCGGGGTGTCCGGGTGGCCGTCGCGGATCGTGTCGAGGAAGCCGTGCACCGCGGGCCCGAACGCGCGCAGGCGCATCAGGTCCGCGTTGACCACGTTGATCCCCAGCTTGACGCTGATCAGGTCGGCGGGCGTGTCGCGCAGCGCCCGCGCGGTGAACGGGTCGAGCAGTGCGCTGCCGCTGAAGCCGAGGTTGACCAGCTCGACGCCGGCCGCGGTGGCGGCGAGCGCGGGCCACGTCGTCGCGGGGCTCGCCGCGTTCGAACCGTGGCTGATCGAGCTGCCGTGGTGCAGCCACACGCGGCCGAGCGGCACGGGCTCGACCGGCGCGTCGGTGCGCAGGGCGATCAGCTCGGTGAGCTCGTTGTGCGGCAGCCAGAGCTCGACGTCCTTGGGGTGCCCGCCCAGCCCGGCGAACCGGACGACACCGGGTTGCCCCGCGGTAAGCGAGGACGCCCCGGTCGTCATGTCGACGTTCAGGGTGTTGCCGCCGGCCACGCTCGCCTGGGCGGCCAACGAGCCGTCGACGAGCAGGTCGTACACCCCGTCCGGCCGCGGTGGGGCGCCGGCGAAGAGCTGCTTGGTCGGCAGCGTCTCCAGCTCGACGACGTCCGCCCGGGTCCGGAACCGCAGCCGGATGCCCGCGGGCTGCGCTTCGACCACGGCGAGCCGCGGGTCGCTGTTCTGCGCCCGCGCGCGAGCCGGGAGCCGGTGCGGCAGCAGGCCGCGCTCGGTGCGTTCGAGTTCGAGGGCACCGCGGACGAGGTCCGCGGTCAGGGGAATGTCGATCACGACCGTGGCCAATCACGCAGGAGGGAATCGAGGACGGCGAGGATGCGGACCCAGCTTTCGGGCGCGGCGGGCGAGCTGTGGTCGAACCCGCCCTGGGTTTCGAGGCTGATGAACCCCTGGAAGACGCTGCCCAGCAGCCGCACGGCGTGCGTCTCGTCCGGCCCGGTCAGGTCGTAGCCGCGGAGGATCGCGCGCATCATTTCGGCGTGCCGGGGGCCGGCGCTCGCCGCGGCGGTCTCCGGATCGAGCCGCAGCTGTGCGGCGGCGTACCGGCCGGGGTGCTCGCGGGCGTAGTCGCGGTAAACGTCGGCGAAGGCGACGAGCGCGTCTCGCCCGGCGCGGCCCGCCAGAGCTGCGGCGGCCCCGTCGGCGAGCTCGTCCAGCGCCAGCAGCGCGACCTTCGTCCGCAGGTCGTGCGCGTTCTTGACGTGCGAATACAGGCTGGCGACCTGGACGCCGAGCCGCCGGGCCAGCTCCGACGGCGTCACCCGGTCGAAGCCCGCCTCATCGGCCAGCTCCGCGCCGGCGCGCACCACGCGTTCGGTGGTCAATCCCGCCCGAGCCATCAGCCCTCTCCCGTTTGCCTAAAGCCAGAGTAGATCAACCTAAAGGCTTTAGGCAAACGGGGTCAGGAGAACAGGGCGTCCGCCCAGCTCGACTCGCGGGTCACGCCCGGCGGGACCGCGAAGTGCGCGGAGCCGGTGTGCTGGACGTACTCCATCATCGCGTCCTTCGACGACAGCGCCTGCTGCATCGGCACGTACTGCTTGCGGGTGTCGCGGTTGAACGCCAGGAAGAACAACCCCGCTTCGAGGTGCCCGACGCCGTCGGAGCCGTCGACGAAGTTGTAGCCGCGCCGCAGGATCCGGACGCCGTTCAGCGCCTGGTGGGAGGCCAGCCGCACGTGCGCGTCCGCCGGGATCAGCTTCTCGCCGCCCGCGCCGCCGACGTCGAGGTCCAGCTCGTCGAACTCCGCGGTCTGGCCCAGCGGGGCGCCGGTGCCCTTCGTGCGGCCGATGATCTTCTCCTGGCCGTCGAGGGTCTCGCGGTCCCACGTCTCGATGTGCATCCGGATCCGGCGCGCCACCAGGTACGAGCCGCCCGCCATCCAGGCCGGGCCGTCGGCCGCGGTGGCCCACACCTGGTCGCCCAGCACGTCGGGTTCCTCGGCCTTGATGTTGTTCGTGCCGTCCTTGAACCCGAAGAGGTTCCGGGGCGTCTGCTGCTCCCTCGACGTCGACGAGCTGCGGCCGAAGCCGAGCTGCGACCAGCGGACCTCGGTGACGCCGAAGCCGAGCCGCACCAGGTTGCGGACCGCGTGCACCGCCACCTGCGGGTCGTCCGCGCAGGCCTGGATGCACAGGTCGCCGCCGCTGCGGGCCGGGTCGAGCTTGTCCTTCGGGAACAGCGGCAGGTCGATCAGCTGCGGCGGGCGCTTGCCCGCCAGGCCGAACCGGCCGTCGAACAGCGACGGCCCGAACCCGATGGTCAGCGTCAGGTTCGAGGGCGGCAGGTCGAGCGCCTCACCGGTGTCGCCGGGCGGGGCGTACGCGCCGTTGCCCACCGCGCCGTTCGCGACGACCTCCTGGCCCGCCGTCATCCGGCGGGCCGCGTCGGTCCACGTCTTGAGCAGCTGCCGCAGCTTTTCGCGGTCTTTCGTCGTGACGTCGAGGGCCGCGAAGTGCAGGTTGGCCTGCGCCGGCGTGACGATCCCGGCCTGGTGCTCGCCGTGGAAGTCGACGGTGTTCGTCGACGCCTCGGCGTGGCCGCTCGTCGCCTTGTCGATCCCGATACCGGCGGCGGCCCCGGCCCCGGCGAGCGCGACACCCGCGCCCGCCAGGCCGAACAGCTTCCGCCGCGAGACGCGCGTGCCCTCCGCTTGGATGCCCTCTGCCGACGTCACTTGGAGACGACCTCCGCAACTTTGCTCAGCGGTTCGCTCAGCGCGTCGACGGCCGAGGCGAACTCCTTGACCTGGTCCTGGGACAGCTCGGTGTAGGACTTGAAACCGTCACCGGCCCGCTGCTTGTCGAGCAGGCCCTGGACGTTCGCGAACTCCTTGTCCAGAGTGGACACCAGCGCGGGGTCCTTGGCCTGCAGGACCGGCCGCAGCGCGGTGATCGCGCCCTTCGAGCCGTCCACATTGGCCTGGAAGTCCCAGAGGTCGGTGTGCGAGAAGGCCTCTTCCTCGCCGGTGATCTTGCCGGTCGCGACCTCGTCGAGCAGGCCCTTCGCGCCGTTCGCGAGGTCCAAAGCGGACAGTTCGAGCGTCTTCGTCTTGGCGACCAGGTCCTTGACGTCGGTCACCAGCTTGTCGGCGATCTGGCCGCTGTCGGGCTGCAGGCCGGTCTGGAACAGGTCCTTCTCCAGCCGGTGGAAGCCGGTGAACTGCTGGTTCGGCTCGAGGTCGGCCTCGCGGACGTCGATGGCCGGGTCGAGGTCGCCGAACTTCTCGGCCACCGGCTCGATCCGCTCGTAGTAGACGCGGGTGCGCGCGTACGCGGCCTTCGCCTCGTCGACCTTGCCCGCCTTCACGAGGTCGGCGAACTTCCCCGTCTCGTCCTGCAGCGCGGAGGTGTTGTTCGCGATGTAGTCGGCGTAGCTCTTGGTGGCCTGGGCCTTCTGCGCGTTGCTGTCGTTCTGCTTCGCGACGCCGCCGGTGACGGTGAAGTCGCCGCGGATGCCGGTGCCGGACATGCCCGGCTTGCACGCGGTCTGGTACTTGCCGGCGTCGGCGACCTCGACGATCAGCCGCCGGTTGAGCCCGGGCGCGATGTTCTCGACCTCGCCCATGATCCGGTCACCCTCGGCGTAGAGGTAGAACTCGGTGACCTTGGTGCCCTTGTTGGTGATCTCGAAGGTGAGGTTGCCCGCACCGGCCGTGGTGGCGGAGACCTCGCACGCGGCGTCGGACGCCGAGACCTTGATCGGGCCACCGCCGGCCGAGGCGCCCGCGGGGTCGCTCTTGCCGTCGCACGCGGCCAGCGTCACCAGGACGGCGGCGCCGGCCAGTACGGCCAGCGAGGGGGTCTTGCGCACGGTCACTCCTTCGAGGCGGCCGCGACGGCGGGCGCCGGCGCGGTCTTCTTGCTGGGCTTGAGGAAGAGGGGCAGCACGACGGCGACGTAGGCCACCCAGGCGACGGCCTGCAGCACGGTCGTCTGCTGCGAGTAGTTGAAGATGCCCTTCAGCAGCGCGCCGTACCAGGACGTCTCGGGCAGCGCGGCCGAAGCGTCGAAGGCGAGGGTGTCGATGCCGGGCAGGAACGCGGCCTCCTGCAGGTCGTGCAGGCCGTAGCCGAGCACGCCCGCGGCGACGAACACCAGCAGCACACCGGTGATCGTGAAGAACTTGGCGAGGTTGAACCGCACCGCGCCCCTGTAGAGCAGGTACGCGAGCACCACCGCGGCCGCGATGCCGATGGCGAAGCCGATCAGCGGCTGCACGGTCTCGTTCTGCGCGGCCTGGACGGTCGAGTAGAAGAACACCGCCGTCTCCAGCCCCTCGCGCCCGACCGCGAGGAACGACAGCAGCAGCACGGCCGCGGGGCCGACGTCCAGCGCGTCGTCCATCTTCCCGCGCAGCTCGGCGGCGATGCTCTTCGACGCCTTGCGCATCCAGAAGATCATCGCGGTGACGAACACGACGGCGACGATCGACAGGCTGCCGCCGAGCAGCTCCTGGTGCTTGAAGGTCAGCTGGGCGGTCGTGAAGGTGAGGACCGCGCCGACGGCGACCGACAGCAGCACCGCGGCGCCGACACCCGGCCACACCCAGCGCAGCGCGTGGCGCCGGTCCGTCTTGACCAGGAACGCCACCAGGATGCTGACGACCAGCGCCGCTTCCAGGCCTTCGCGCAGCCCGATCAGCGCGCTCGAGAACAACACCGGTCCGCCTCCCTGAGTTCTGCTTCCGTGATGTTTTTAGGTAAGGCTCACCTGTAAGTCCAGTGAGCGTACGCCCGGCGGACCCGGAGTAATCGGGCAAAAGGGACTCGATTTTGAAGTTAGGTTAGGGTAACCGCAGGTCAGGGGCCTGCGCGTCGACTCGGTAACAAAATTTGTGATGTCGCAGGCAGGGAGAGGGTTTTTACCTTCCGCTTGCCTGGTCAGGCTTCCGGGGGTCCCTCTTGAGTGCGTCCGTAACCTGTTCGGGTGGCCGATACCGCTCAGCCGACCGTCACGCCTCCGGGACCGCCTCCTTCGGGTGGTCCGCCGCGGCGGTATCTCGGCCGGGCGGCCCTCGCGGTGGGGCTCGTGCTCACCGGCGTGGTCCTGGTCGTCACCATCGGTGTCCGGAACCCGGACGCACCGACGGCGTCGCCGTCGGTCCAGCCGGCGCTCGCCATCCCCGAACAGCGTCCGCAGCCCGGCGCCGAAGCACCGCGGGCCGGGCTCGCCGCGCCGGTCGACCGGCCGCAGGTGTCCGACCGGGCCGAGCTGGACGCGTGGGCGACCCGCGTCGCGGACAAGACGCACGTCCCGGTGCGCGCGCTGGGGGCGTACGGGCGGGCGGAGATGTGGATGCAGCGCCAGAAACCGACGTGCCACCTCTCGTGGGCGACCCTCGCGGGCATCGGCCGGGTCGAGAACGAGCGCGGGGAGTTCGACCTCGCGGCGATCGGCGCGGACGGCCGGGTGGCGAAGCCGGTGGTCGGTCCGCCGCTGGACGGCTCGCCGGGCATCCCGGCGGTGCACGACAGCGACGGCGGCAAGCTCGACGGCGACAAGTCGTGGGACCACGCGATCGGCCCGATGCAGTTCCTGCCGTCGACGTGGAAGAAGTACCAGGAGCGCGCGAGCGGCGACGGCGGCACCCCGGACCCGCAGAACATCGACGACGCGGCCTTCACCGCGGCCCGGTTCCTGTGCTCGGGCGGCGACGACCTCGGCACGCCGGCCGGCTGGTGGCGGGCGATCCTGTTCTACAACCAGGCCCTGGCGTACGGCCAGGACGTCTTCAGCGCGGCGGACGCCTACGCGGAGGCGAGCGTCGCGCCCTGAGGGTTCAGAGGGTTCAGAGCTCGCGGTCGGCAACGAACGGCGTGACGGCCATCAGCACGAGCAGCAGCAGTCCGGCGTAAGCACCCAGCGTGGCGAAGATCGACATCGTGGTCCCTCCCTGTTCGGTCTGGAACCAGCTTCGCCGGACGAGGGCCTGCCGGACATCGGTCGAGGGGCCCGCCTCGGTCGGCCGAACGGCCGAGGTGACCCGGGCCGTTCGGCCCTGGTCGGCTCAGGGTTCGCGCAGCGCGATGCGGGCCTTGACCTCGCTGATCGCCTCGAGGTACTCCGGCACCGGGTGCATCGCCGAGGCGATCTTCATCTGCGCCAGCGCCTCGACGAGCCGGCCGAGGCGCTGCAGCGTGCGGCCCAGGATGAACCGCGCGTAGTGATCCGTCGGGTCCAGTTCGAGCACCCGGGTGAACGCCGCTTCGGCGCGCCGCAACTGAGCGGAGTGGAAGTACGCGCGCCCGGCCAGCAGGTGCACCGACGGTTTGTCCGTTTCGGATTCCAGCAGGGGCTGCAACGCCTTCAGCGCGTCGAGCGGACGACGGCGGCCGACGAGGTCTTCGGCCTGGCGGAAGGCATGAAACCGCGACTCCTCGGGAGGCTGCGAAGCAGCTGCGGCGTCCGTCATGGTCGCTCCCACGTTACCCGTGGAGAGGGGCTTGCACACGCCTCCGATCGGGACGTGATGGACTGTGCCGCCATGAGCAGCGGGTACCGGGGCCTGGCGCCCTACCTCTACTACGCCGACGCCACGGCGGCACTCGCCTGGCTGACCAGGACCTTCGGCTTCACCGAGGAGGTCCGGTTCTGCGACGCGGCGGGCGAGGTGTTCCAAGCGACCCTGCGCGCCGGCGGAGCGCCGATCCAGATCGCCGGCGTCGGCCCGGACTACTGGCAGGCCAAGGGCGTCGACGGCCCGGTCGGCCAGCTCAACATCGTCTACGTCGACGACGTCGACGAGCACTACGAGCGGATCTCCGCCGCGCTCGGGGACGAGTGCGAGCTCGATCCACCGCAGGACCAGCCGTACGGCGCCCGGGTGTACACCGTCGCCGATCTCGGGGGCAACAGCTGGACCTTCTGGCAGCAGACGTCCGAGACCGTCGAGCTGCCGCCGGGCTGGCAGGCGATCCGCGCGGAGGGCTGAGGACCGGCCGCTACCGGCCGTGCCTCCAACGGGTGAACTGCCGCGACGGCTAGGCTGGGCGCGAAACCGCAGGCACGACGCACCGAGGAGCATGGCGTGGCTCTCATCGAGCAGGTAGGCGCGCGCGAGATTCTGGACTCGCGCGGCAACCCGACGGTCGAGGTGGAGGTGGCTCTCGACGACGGCACCCTGGCGCGGGCCGCGGTCCCGTCGGGTGCGTCGACCGGTGAGCACGAAGCGGTCGAGCTGCGGGACGGCGACACCGGCCGCTACAACGGCAAGGGCGTCGAGCGCGCGGTCGCCGCGGTGCTCGACGAGATCGGCCCGGAGATGGTCGGCATCGAGGCCGTCGACCAGCGGATCGTCGACCAGAAGCTGGTCGACCTCGACGGCACGCCGGCGAAGTCCCGCCTCGGCGCGAACGCCATCCTCGGCGTCTCGCTGGCCGTCGCGAAGGCCGCCGCCGAGTCGGCCGAGCTGGAGCTGTTCCGCTACCTGGGCGGGCCGAACGCGCACGTGCTGCCGGTGCCGATGCTGAACATCCTCAACGGCGGTTCGCACGCGGACAGCAACGTCGACGTCCAGGAGTTCATGATCGCGCCGATCGGCGCGGAGACCTTCCGCGAGGCCCTGCGCTGGGGCGCCGAGGTCTACCACTCGCTGAAGTCGGTGCTGAAGGGCCGCGGCCTCTCGACCGGTCTCGGCGACGAAGGCGGCTTCGCGCCGAACCTGGCGAACAACCGCGAGGCGCTCGACCTGATCCTGCAGGCCATCGAGAAGGCCGGCTACACCCCGGGCCGCGACGTCGCGCTCGCGCTGGACGTCGCCGCGACGGAGTTCTTCGCCGACGGCGCGTACACCTTCGAGGGCAGCAAGAAGAGCGCCGAGCAGATGTCGGCGTACTACGCCGAGCTGATCCGCGACTACCCGATGGTCTCCATCGAGGACCCGCTGAGCGAGGACGACTGGGACGGCTGGGTCACCCTGACCGCCGAGATCGGCGAGAAGGTCCAGATCGTCGGCGACGACCTGTTCGTCACGAACCCGGACCGCCTCGAAGAGGGCATCACCCGCCGCGCCGCCAACGCGCTGCTGGTGAAGGTCAACCAGATCGGCACCCTGTCCGAGACGCTCGACGCGATCTCGCTGGCCACGTCGTTCGGCTACAAGTCGATGATGAGCCACCGCTCCGGCGAGACCGAGGACACGTTCATCGCCGACCTCGCGGTCGCCACCGGCGTCGGCCAGATCAAGACCGGTGCCCCGGCCCGCGGCGAGCGGATCGCCAAGTACAACCAGCTGCTGCGCATCGAGGAGACCCTCGGTGACGCCGCCCGGTACGCCGGCGAGCTGGCCTTCCCGCGGTTCAGCGCCGAGGCCTGACGCCGATGGCGGACCGGGGGAGGACACGCGGCCGCCGCGACGGTGGCGGCGGGGCTTCGCGGGGCAACCGGCCCGCACCGGCCCGCCGCCCCGAAGCGGCGCGCCGCCGCACCGGCGACGCGGAGACCACCAGGGCCCGGCTGCGCCGGGGCTTGGCGGCGAAGCGGGCGTCGGGTGCGGCGAAGGTGCTCGGCATGTCCACCACCCGCCGCGCGGCGGTGGTGGCGATCGTGGTGTGCGCGCTGGCGTTCACCATCGCCGTGCCCCTGCGCACGTACCTCTCCCAGCGGACCGAGGTCCGCGAACAGCAGGCCCAGCAGGCTCAGTTGCAGCAGGAGGTCGCTCAGCTCCAAGGCCGCAAGGCGGAGCTGAGCGACCCCGCGCAGATCGAGGCCGAAGCCCGCCGGCGGCTGCGGTACGTCAAGCCGGGCGAGACGCCGTACATCGTCCAGCTGCCGGAGGACAAGGCGCCCGACGCGGCCCCGCCGGCCGGACAGCAGCAGGTCGCGGGCAGCTCCTGGTACGAGAACCTCTGGAACCAGGTCTCGGGCGGCTGAGGGGCACGCTCACTGTGCTGTTGGTTACCAATCCGGCCACAGCCACGGCCATCCAGTTGTGGAGCAACGGTTACCCGCCGCTCGGGGTGGGCCTGCTTTTGGCCGGATTGGTAACGTGACCCCGTGAACAGCACGCAGCAGCACCGGTTCGAGCCCGTCACCGACGCCGACCGCGAGATCATCGCGGAGCAGCTCGGACGGCCGCCGCGGGCGCTGCGCGCGATCGCCGCGCGGTGCCCGAGCGGGCACCCGTCCGTGGTGCAGACCAGCCCTCGGCTGGAGAACGGGACGCCGTTCCCGACGCTCTACTACCTCACCTGCCCGAAGCTGAACTCGATGATCGGCACCATCGAGGCGTCCGGGATCATGAAGGAGATGACGGAGCGGCTGACCACCGATCCCGAGCTCGCAGCGCAGTACCAGCGCACCCACGAGGGCTACCTCGCCGAGCGGGACGCCATCGAGCCGCTCGGCCACCAGGTCACCGCCGGCGGCATGCCCGGCCGCGTCAAGTGCCTGCACGTGCACGTCGCCCACTCGCTGGCCGTCGGTCCCGGCGTGAATCCGTTCGGTGACGAGACGCTGGCGCTGCTTAAGGCCAACGGGTGGCCCTCGGGAGACTGCGCCGCGTAACACTCGCGCGCTGTGAACAGATAACTGGTCTGGGTGAGCGAAAACCTCGATCGCGACTCTCGATGGGCTGAAACTTCGCCGCACTTGCGGCAGGCTGTGTCCCGAAAGCGGCGATCGATCCGGCCAGGAGGGCTCTGAGCATGCGTGTGCGGCGGCTGCCAGACGCAGCCGGGAGCTACGCGCGAAGATTCGGGATCCGCCACCGCACCGCGTACCCCCTGATCACCGGCATCCTGGCCGTGCTCCCGGCGCTGGTCGCCGGCGGCGGCACCCTCGGCTGGCTCGGCGGCACCGGTGAGCACACCCGCGACGCCGCGCTCGGCCAGGGCTACGACCCCGGGCACGCCGCTCTCCAGCAGATCGCCGTCGACGGCACCCTCCCCGGCGTCCCCACCCCGCTGCCCCTGCCGGCCTACGAGCTCCCGGACGGCCCGCTGGGCATCCCGGCCACGGCGCTCGCCGCGTACAAGAACGCCGCCGACATCCTCGGCCGCGAACAGCCCGCCTGCCACATCGACTGGGCCCTGATCGCCAGCATCGGCCGGATCGAGTCCAACCACGCGCGCGGCGGCTACGTGGACAGTGCCGGGACCACCCGCGAGCCGATCCTCGGCCCGCAGCTCAACGGCCAGGGCGGGTTCGCCGCGATCCCGGACACCGACCAGGGCCTGCTCGACACCGACCCGGTGTGGGACCGCGCGGTCGGCCCGACCCAGTTCATCCCGGGGACGTGGCGGGGCTACGCGTCCGACGGCAACGGCGACGGCAAGTCCGACCCGAACAACCTCTTCGACGCGGCCCTGGCCACCGGCCGCTACCTGTGCTCCGGCGGGTTCGACCTGGCGAACCCGGACCAGCTGCGCGGGGCGATCTACCGGTACAACAACTCCGACACGTACGTGAACACGGTGGTCCTGTGGGCGGACGCCTACCGCAACGGGATCATGCAGGTGCCGGACAGCACGGTGCCGATCGGCGCGCCGAACGCGGCGGCCCTGCCCGCGCCGCCGTCGATCCCGCCCCCGCCGGTCCCGGAGACGACGGTTTCCACGCCGCCGCCGGCCACTTCGGGCACTTCGGGCACTTCGGGCACTTCGGAGCCACCGACCACGTCGTCGCCCACGTGCGTGCCGCCGACGACGACAACGGGCGTCCCGACGACGATCACGAGCTTCACGACCGTGCCGGCACCGACCGGCACCACCAGTGAGACCACCACGACGTCGACGAAGACCACGCCGCCGGAACCGACGTGCGGGCAGATCGTCACGGAGGTGCCCACGTCGGTCGTCCTGATCACGACCACGCCGCCGACGCCTACGCCCTGACGCATCCGCGCCGGTTAGGGTGATCGCATGCCTCGTGTTGCCGCGATCGACTGTGGGACCAACTCCATCCGCCTGCTCGTCGCCGAGCTGACGCCGCGCCACGACGGCACGGTCGACCTGCGCGACCTGCACCGCGAGATGCGGATCGTCCGGCTCGGCCAGGGCGTCGACGCCACCGGCGAGCTGGCCCCCGAGGCCCTCGAGCGCACCCGGGCCGCGCTCGCCGACTACACGATCGCCGCGCGGCGCAAGGGCGTGGAAAAGGTCCGCATGGTCGCCACGTCCGCGACTCGCGACGCGAAGAACCGCGACGAGTTCTTCCGGATGACCCGCGAAACCCTCGGCACCGAGGCCGAGGTGATCAGCGGCGACGAAGAGGCGCGGCTGTCGTTCACCGGCGCGGTGGGCGAGCAGGACCCGGACGACGGCCCGTTCGTGGTGGTCGACGTCGGCGGCGGCTCGACCGAGCTGGTCCTCGGCACCTGGGACGGCAAGCGGGCCGACGTGCTCGCGGCGAAGTCCGTCGACATCGGCTGCGTCCGCATCACCGAGCGCGCGCTGAAGAGCGACCCGCCGACGGCGGGCGAGATCGCGACCGCCCGTGACCTGGCGGGCAAGGTGCTGACGGACGCGTTCGACGTGGTCGACGTCGCCCGCGCCCGGACGTGGGTGGGCGTGGCGGGCACGGTGACGACGCTGTCGGCCATCGCGCTGGGGCTGCCGGAGTACGACAGCGAGCGGGTGCACCTGTCCACGTTGAGCGCGGCGGACATCGACCGGCTCGCGTCCCGCCTGCTCAGCGAGGACCACGCCACCCGCGCGGCCAACCCGGTGATCCACCCGGGCCGGGTCGACGTGATCGGCGGCGGCGCGGTGGTGGTCCAGACCCTCGCCGAGCAGCTGGCGGCCCGCGGCGGCCCGACGGAGCTGGTCGTCAGCGAGCACGACATCCTCGACGGCATCGCCCTCTCCCTCGTCTGACCGGCCCACCGAGGCACCCCGCCCTGCCACCGCCCCCCTCGCTCGCCTGACCGACCGTTCGGCCGCCCGAAAGGGCTTGTGCCACAACGGGACCGAGGGTGAGCGCGCGATGACCTGCTGTCCGCGTTGGACCGTCCGGAGTATCCGGATTCCTACGTTGGTTGTACTCCAACCAGGTGGTCCTGACGACCGTCACACATTTGCAACACCGCACTCCTGTGATCAGCTTCACCGCCCCCGATAGCGTGCGTCTCACCTTTCGGACACACCGGAAATGGAGGGGAACATGCGTCGTTCGCGCAGGCTCTGGGGACCCACGGTGGTGATGACCTCGCTGGCGCTCGCGCTGGCCGCGTGCGGCGGCGGCGGGTCGGGCAGCAACTCCGCGGGCGCCGGCGAGACGAACCCGGACGGCACGGTGAGCGTGTACGGCACCGAGCCGCAGAACGCGCTGGTCCCGACCAACATCAACGATCTGGGCGGCACCAAGGCGATCCAGGTCATGTTCGCCACCCTGGTCGGGTTCAAGGGCGCGGACGCCAAGCCGTTCAACCTGATGGCGGACTCGATCACGACGACCGATTCCAAGGTCTACGACATCAAGATCAAGCAGGGCTGGAAGTTCCACGACGGCACCGAGGTGAAGGCGCACAACTTCATCGACGCCTGGAACTACGGCGCCTACGGGCCGAACGGCCAGCTCAACACCGACTTCTTCTCGAACATCCAGGGGTACAAGGACGTCCACCCCGAGGACGAGAACGCCAAGCCGGCCACGGACAAGATGTCGGGCCTGGTCGCCAAGGGCGACTACGAGTTCCAGGTGACGCTGGACGCGCCGTTCTCCGTGTTCGACATCAAGGTGGGCTACCAGGCGTTCGCGCCGCTGCCCGACGCGTTCTTCAAGGACCCCAAGGGCTTCGAGCAGCACCCGATCGGCAACGGCCCGATGAAGTTCGTCTCGCGGACGCCGAACCAGGACATCAAGCTCACCCGCAACGACGACTACAAGGGTGACGACAAGGTCCACTTCAAGGACCTCGACATCAAGATCTACGCCAGCCAGGAGACCGCCTACCAGGACCTGCTGAGCGGGCGGCTCGACTTCATGGAGGCGCTGCCGCCGTCGGCGGTCGCGGGCGGCAAGTACAAGAACGACCTCGGCGACCGGCTGGTCACCGGCCACCTGCTCGGGATCAGCACCATCGCCGTGCCCTACTACGTGCCGGGGTACAACAACCTCGAGCTGCGCAAGGCCATCTCGATGGCGATCGACCGCACGCAGATCACCAAGACCGTCATGAACGACACCTACGTGCCCGCGGACGGCTACATCTCGCAGGGCATCCCCGGTGCGCGTCCGGGTGTCTGCGAGTTCTGCAAGTTCGACCCGGCGGCGGCCAAGGCGGCGTTCCAGAAGTCCGGCTTCCAGGGCAAGCTGACCATCGCGTCCAACGCGGACGGTGGCCGCAAGGAACCGCTGGTCGCGGCCTGCAACAGCATCAAGAACACGCTCGGCGTCGAGTGTGACTTCGTGCCCGCGACCGACTTCGGCCAGTGGCGCAGCATCGTCACCAAGAAGAAGCTGACCGGCATGGGCCGCTCGGACTGGTCCGCGGACTACCCGTCCATCGAGGACTTCCTCAACCCGATCTACAAGACCGGCGGGTCCTCGAACGACTCCAGCTACTCGAACCCGCAGGTGGACGCGCTCCTCGCGCGGGCGGACGCCACCGCCGACAAGGACGCGGCGGTCAAGCTGTACCAGCAGGCCGAGGACCTGATCGCCAAGGACCTCCCGTCGATCCCGGTGTGGGACGAGAAGGGCGTCGCGGCGAAGTCGAAGAACCTCAAGTCCGCGGCTCTCGACTTCCGGCGCATGCCGGACTACCCGTCCATCGAGGTCCTCAAGAAGTAGTGGCGCGCTGACCTGCCGCAACCACCACCACGCCGTCGTGAGTGGCCAGGAGGGTGCCCACCCGCCTCGCCACTCACGGCGGCCGGCGCGCACTAGGAACTCGTCATGATCCGCTATGTCCTGCGACGGCTGCTCCAGCTGATCCCGGTGTTCTTCGGCACCACGTTCCTGATCTACGTCCTGGTCTGGGCGCTGCCCGGCGATCCGTTCTCGGGCAAGTGCGGCCAGGCCGCCTGCCCGGCGGCCTACATCGCCCAGATGACCGAGAAGTACCACCTGAACGACAACATCTTCGTCCAGTACTTCAAGTACCTCGGGAGCCTCTTCACCGGTGACTGGGGCGAAACCTTCAACGGCACCTCCGTCGGCGAACTGATCGCGACGTCGTACCCGATCACGCTGCGGCTGGCCGTGATCGCCGTCGCCATCGAAGCCGTCATCGGCCTCACCGCCGGCGTGCTGACCGGCCTGCGCGGCAAGGGTTTCCTCGACAACCTGGTGCTGGTGTCCACGACGTTCCTGATCTCGCTGCCGGTGTTCGTCACGGCGATCGTGCTGCAGCTCGCGCTGGGCGGCAACGGCCTCGGCTGGATCGAGGCGAGCGTGTCGGAGGATCCGAGCGTCGGCGAGCTGATCGTGCCCGGCATCGCGCTCGGCAGCTTGTCGATGGCCTACGTCGCCCGGCTGTCGAGAAGCAGCATCGCCGAAAACCGCCGCGCCGACTACGTGCGGACGGCGATCGCGAAAGGGCTGCCGCAGAGCCGGGTCGTCGGCGTCCACCTGCTCCGCAACTCGGTGATCCCGGTGCTCACGTTCCTCGGCACCGACCTCGGCGCCCTGATGGGCGGCGCGATCGTCACCGAAGGCGTGTTCAACATCAACGGGCTGGGCCGGCTGATCTTCCGCGGCATCCAGGACCGGGAGAGCGCCACCGTCGTCGGCGTCGTCGTCCTGCTGGTACTGGTGTACCTGCTGATGAGCCTGATCGTCGACCTGCTCTACGCCGTTCTCGACCCGAGGATCCGCTATGACTGACCCGAACCTGGTGGGTGGTGGCGGTGCCGACGCGGCCGAGCTGTCCCGCGTCGACGACTCCGCCACCAGCCCGCAGAAAGCCCGCAGCCTGTGGAGCGACGCCTGGCAGCAGCTGCGGCGCAAGCCCGCGGTCATCGCCTCGGCGGTGATCATCCTGTTCATCGTGCTGCTCGCGATCGCCCCCGGCCTGTTCAGCTCGCGGGACGCGGGTTTCAGCGATCTGGCCCACGCCAACGAAGGGCCGTCCGCGGACGCCTGGTTCGGCTACGACAACCAGGGCGCCGACGTCTACGCCCGCACGATCTACGGCACCCGCGCGTCGGTGCTGGTCGGCGTGTTCTCCACGCTGCTGACCGTTCTCTTCGGCTCGCTCGTCGGCATCCTCGCCGGCTACTACGGGCGGTTCGTCGACAGCCTGCTCTCCCGCTTCGGCGACATCTTCGCGGGCCTGCCGTTCATCCTCGGCGCGATCGTCATCCTGACGACGTTCAACGCACCCGGCTCGAACCCCGGCGGCGTCACGATCATCGTCCAGGTGGTGTGCTCGATCGCCGCGCTGAGCTGGCCGGTGGCCATGCGGATCATGCGCTCGGCGACGCTGGTGGCCAAGCAGCTCGACTACGTCAAGGCCGCGCGCGGCCTCGGCGCGAGCACCCCGCGGATCATCTTCCGGCACCTGCTGCCGAACACGATCGCGCCGGTGCTGGTGTACGCCACCATCGCGCTCGGCGCGTTCATCGGTGCCGAAGCGACGCTCGCCTTCCTCGGCATCGGCGTGCGCGCGCCGGTGGTTTCGTGGGGCGTGCTGATCTCCGACTCGAAGGACTACTTCCAGAACGACCCGCACATGCTGCTGTTCCCCGGCGCCTTCGTCACCCTGACCGTGCTGGCCTTCGTGATGCTCGGTGACGGCATCCGCGACGCGCTCGATCCGAAGTCGAGGTAGATCCCCTTGTCCGACAACGAACTCCTGCTCGAAGTAGAGGATCTGCGCGTCGAGTTCCGGACGTCCGACGGCGTGGCGAACGTGCTCAACGGCGTCAGCTACTCCGTGCACGCCGGGGAAACCCTGGCCGTGCTCGGCGAGTCCGGTTCCGGGAAGAGCGTCACCGCCCAGACGGTGATGGGCATCCTCGACATGCCACCGGGCGTGATCACCGACGGTGCCGTGCGCTGGCGCGGCGAGGACCTGCTGACCGCGCCCGACGACCGCCGTCGCGAAGTCCGCGGCAGCGAGATCGCGATGATCTTCCAGGACGCGCTGTCCGCGCTGAACCCGGTGTTCACCGTGGGCTTCCAGATCGAGGAACAGCTGCGCGTCCGGCTCGGCATGTCCAAAAAGGACGCCCGGAAGCGCGCGATCGAGCTGCTCGACACCGTCCGCATCCCGGCCGCGGACCGGCGGATCAAGGACTACCCGCACCAGTTCTCCGGCGGCATGCGCCAGCGCGCGATGATCGCGATGTCGCTCGCGCTCGATCCCGACCTGCTCATCGCCGACGAGCCGACCACCGCCCTCGACGTCACCGTCCAGGCCCAGATCATGGACCTGCTGGGCGAGATCCAGGCCGAACGCAAGATGGGGCTGGTGCTCATCACCCACGACCTGGGCGTGGTCGCCGAGGTCGCCGACCGGATCGCGGTGATGTACGCCGGCCGGATCGTCGAGCAGGCCGAGGTCGGCGAGCTGTTCCGCGCGCCGGGCCACCCGTACACCGCGGCGTTGATGGATTCCCTGCCCCGGCTCGACCTCAAAGGACAGACACTGGAGACCATCAAGGGCCTGCCGCCCAGCCTCCTGGACATCCCGCCCGGCTGCCCGTTCCACCCGCGGTGCAAGCGGGCGGAGGCGCGCTGCTCCTCGGAGGTCCCGCCCCAGCACGCCCTCGGCTTCGGCCGCACGAGCGCGTGTCACTTCGCCGAAGAGGTGGTGAGCTCCCGTGCCTGACCCCATCCTTTCGGTCACCGACCTGAAGAAGCATTTCCCGGTCCGCGTCGGCGTCCTGTTCAAGCGCACGATCGGCCAGGTCAAGGCGGTCGACGGCGTCTCGTTCGACCTGATGCCGGGCGAGACGCTCGGCGTCGTCGGCGAGTCCGGCTGCGGGAAGTCGACGCTGGCCCAGGTGCTGATGCGGCTCGAAGAGCCGACGAGCGGGACGGCGACCTTCGAGGGCCGCGACATCTTCGCGATGCGCGGCGCCGAGCTGCGGAAGCTGCGGCGCGAGATCCAGATCGTGCTGCAGGACCCGTACACCTCGCTCAACCCGCGCATGACGGTCGGCGACATCGTCGGCGAGCCGTTCGAGATCCACTCCGAGGTCGCCCCGAAGGGCTCGCGGGCGGGGAAGGTGCGCGAACTGCTGGAGGTGGTCGGGCTCAACCCCGAGCACCTCAACCGCTACCCGCACCAGTTCTCCGGCGGGCAGCGCCAGCGCATCGGCATCGCGCGGGCGCTCGCGCTGCGGCCGAAGGTGATCATCTGTGACGAGCCGGTGTCCGCTTTGGACGTCTCGATCCAGGCGCAGGTGATGAACCTGCTCGGTGACCTGCAGGGCGAGTTCGGCCTGTCGTACGTCTTCATCGCGCACGACCTTTCGGTGGTGCGGCACCTGTCGAACCGGGTCGCGGTGATGTACCTCGGCAAGATCGTCGAGCTCGGCACCGAAGAGGAGATCTACGAACGGCCGTCCCACCCGTACACCCAGGCGCTGCTGTCCGCGGTGCCGGTGGCGGACCCGGCCGTGCGCGGGCACCGCCAGGTGATCCGGCTGACCGGCGACGTGCCGAGCCCCCTGGATCCCCCGTCCGGGTGCCGGTTCCGCACGCGGTGCTGGAAGGCCGAGGACCGGTGCGCGTCGGAAGTGCCGGAACTGGTGCCCAGGACGGACGGCCACTTGTCAGCTTGTCACTTCGCCGAGCAGAAGTCGGTTGTTCCATAACGTACTTTTTGCCGTTGTACGCGCTATGTCCGGTCTATACGGTGCAGGAACCGCTTTCCGCGAGGAGGAGAAACGTGAAGAGACCCAGGCTTTTGGCCGCGGTACTGGCCGTGCCGCTGTTCGGCGCGGTTTCCGCGGTCGCGGTCCCGGTCGCGTCGGCGCAGCCCGCGCTGTCCGGCCCGGCGACCGAATTCACCGTGCTCGCCAAGGACGTCCAGAGCATCGGCGGCGCCCAGCAGGCGATCAAGGCCGCGGGCGGCACGGTCCTGGAGACCAACACCGCGGTCGGCCTGATCAGGGCCAGCGCGCCGGCCACCGGCTTCACCGAGCGCGTGGCCACGAACCGCGCGGTGTTCGGCGCGGCCAAGGCCCAGTCCATCGGCTCGGTGCCGAAGATGGGCAAGAAGACCAAGGGTGACGCCGGCGTCGAGAAGGAAGGCCGCGGCACCGCTTCTCCGAAGAAGGCCGCGGCCGCGCCGGCGGGCCTGGACCCGCTGGACGACCAGCTCTGGGGCCTCAAGTCCGTCCGCTCGGACCTCTCGCGCACCAAGCAGCCGGGCAGCAAGCAGGTCAAGGTCGGCGTCATCGACACCGGCATCGACGGCACGCACCCGGACATCGCGCCGAACTTCGACGAGGCCGACTCGCGCAACTTCACCCGTGACATCCCGACCGACGTCAACGGCGCCGAAGTCGACGGGCCGTGCGAGTTCCGCGGCTGCGTCGACCCGGCCAACCACGACGACGGCGGCCACGGCACGCACGTCGCCGGCACCATCGCCGCCGCGGCCAACGGCTTCGGCGTCTCCGGTGTCGCGCCGAACGTGACGCTGGTGAACATCCGCGCCGGCCAGGACTCGGGCTTCTTCTTCCTGCAGCCGACGGTCGACGCGCTGACCTACGCCGGCGACGCCGGCATCGACGTGGTCAACATGTCGTTCTACACCGACCCGTGGCTGTACAACTGCACGGCGAACCCGGCGGATTCGCCCGCCGAGCAGGCCGAGCAGCGCACGATCATCGAGGCGACCCAGCGCGCGCTGAACTACGCGCACCGCAAGGGCGTCACGATGGTGGTCGCGCTGGGCAACCAGCACACCGACCTGGGCGCACCGCAGCCGGACACCACGAGCCCCGACTACCCGGCGAACGGCACGCACCCGCGCACGGTGGACAACAGCTCCTGCCTGAGCCTGCCGGTCGAGGGCAACCACACGATCGGCGTGAGCGCGTTCGGGCCGTCCCAGAAGAAGGCGGACTACTCGAACTACGGCCTCGAGCAGATCTCGGTGTCGGCCCCGGGCGGCTTCTTCCGCGACGGCTTCGGCACGCCGTGGTACCGCACGGTGGAGAACGAAATCCTCTCGACGTACCCGAAGAACGTGGGAATCGCCGACGGCAACATCGACGCGGACGGCAACATCACCGAAGCCGGCCTGACCGCGGGCGTCAAGAAGGCCACCGCCCCGGACGGCCGCGTCGGCTACTACCAGTGGCTGCAGGGCACGTCGATGGCCACCCCGCACGCCACCGGCGTCGCGGCGCTGATCATTTCCCAGTACGGCAAGAAGTCGCACGGCGAGTTCGGGCTTGACCCCGACAAGGTCCAGCGCGTCCTCGAGGGCACGGCGGCGAAGATCGCCTGCCCGGTGCCCCGCACGGTGGATTATCTGAAGGAAGGCCGCGACGCGACGTTCACGGCCACCTGCGAGGGTGACCCGCCGTTCAACGGCTTCTACGGCCACGGCGCGGTCGACGCCTACGCGGCGGTGACGCGCGGTTCGCAGTACCTGAAGTAGGTTTTCGCCCGGAAACGGCCCATCTCCTCCGGGAGGTGGGCCGTTTCCCGTGTACGAGGGACATGGGGATGAACTCGGGCGGACTGCGGTCGTTCGCGAGGTGATCCAGGACCTGAGCATCCACCTGCCGCCGGAACGGATCGCGGAGCAGAAGGCGGACCCCGATCTGGTCGATGAGTCCGACGACCTCGACATCTGGTGGATGGTCACCGAGGACATGCACGTGGAGCTCAGGCGCCACGAGGACATCGCGGAGGCCGGCGCGCTCGAAGCGCTGTCCCCGGCCCGAGCGGTACTTCGGCGCCTGAGGCTCCCTTCGAGGGGGCGCTCCGCGTGTACGTGGGGACCCGCTCCGGAGCGCGGTGCACCGGATCGGATCGGCTGGGTAGTACCTGATCTCGACGGCCGTCACGTTCGCCGGCGGGGCGGCGCTGTGCGCGGCGGCCTTCCTGACCGAACCGCAGTTCGCCTGGAAGCACTGGTACCCGCCGGCGGTGGCGGCCGGGGTGAGCACGTGCGCGCTCGCTGTCGGGGGTCGCAGTGGGTCGACGGGCTGCTGCGGGCCGAGGACGCGTACCGGTTCGCCCCGAGCGCGGTGTGCACCCTGTTGGCGATGCCGATCTACGTCGTCGACTGGGCGGCGCCCGGCCCGCTGGGGTGGTCGGCGCCGGTGTACCTGGTGACCGTGGCCGGTGTGCAGCTGACGGGCCGGCTGCTGGTCCGCCGCCACCGGCTGCCGCCCGGTAAACCTTTCCGGCCTTTCGAGCGTGTACGGCGGGACGGGGGAGGTCCGATGGTGGTGGAAGCGGCGTGGACGACGCTCGCCGAGAGACAGGGGGCGCGGGCGTGGCTGGCCCGCCGCGGCGTGGAGGTGGACGAGCCGACGCCGCTGCTCGCGGTGCGCGTCGGGGCCCGGGTGCTGGCCACGCGGTCCTACCAGGCCTACAGCGTGCTTTCGTCCGTGGTCTGGGTGGTCGCCTTGCTCCCGCCGATCCCGGTGCTCGCGCGGTTCCTGGTGTTCACCGTGGTCTGCACCGCCTACCCGCTGCTGCAGTGGCGCCGGGTGTGCCGGGCCGACCGCGCCGCCGCCCGGCTGGTTCCCGCGGGCGCCCGGCCGTCGCTGCGGGTGGCGGCCGCGCAGGTGGGTTGGCGGTACCTCGCCGCGGTGGTGACGACGTTCGGCGCCGGCGTGGTCCTGTGCGGGTGGTACGCCGCCAACCCGGTGGGCTGGGCGGCCGCACTGGTCATCGCCGCCGCGGGCGTGGCCCCGGTCTTCGGCCGGGCCCTGCGCGCCCCGGTGATCGCCGAGGACGAGGCTTCAGCCGCCGTCGACGCGGCCTTGCGCGCCCACGACACCCGCGCGTTCGCGGCGCCGTTCACGTTCACGTTCCTCGTTTGCATCGACCTGTCCACCAGCTGGCCGTGGCCCCCGGCGCGGTTCGTGCCCGCCCTGGGGTACTTCGTCCTGGTGACGGCGGTCTGCGTCGGCGTCGCGATCGAGGCCCGGCGGCAAAGCCTGCCGCGCGGCCACTACGGAACGGTGAACCGGTGAGCGCCCCGGTGCCGACGGACGCGGAGCGCGCGGCGGCCGGCCGCTGGCTGGTCAAGCACCGCGTCGAGGTGCCGACGATGACCGACCTGCTGGCCCTGCGGCTCGGCTTCCGCGCCGGCGCGCGGCCCCCGGGGTCGTGGCGGTGGATCGTCGTGGGTTTCCTGGGGTACGCGGCCGTCATGATCGGGTTCGCGAGCTTGACTTTCCTGCCCGGTGTCCGCGGCGGGGAGCTGATGGACAGCTCGTACGTCTTCTTCATCATCATCGCCCAGCACCTCGGCTACTGGCTTCCGGCGCGGATCCGCGACCGCCAGGCGCTGGCGCGGTTCGGGACGCTCGGCGGCCCGCCGCGGACCGACGTGACCGGCTGGTTCCTCGCCGTGCCGCTGGTCACCTTCGGCGGCGGCGCGGCGCTCGCCGTGACGATGTTCGCCACGACGCCGTACCGCACGTACGCGGGGAGCTGGCTCCTCCTGCTGGCCCTGGGCGCGGCGGTCACGGCCGCGATGGTGACCGACGTCTATCGGCGGCCGGTCATCGCGGAGGACGCGACGTCCCGGGCCGTGGACACCGCCTTGCGACAGCACGACCTGCTCATGGCGATGCCCGGGATCTACGCCGTTCCGGCGCTGGTCGATCCGCTGGTCGGCCACGCCCAGCCGCCGGAGTGGCGGCCGTGGCTGGCCGGCTACGCCGGTCTCGCGGTGGCGACGCAGGTCGTCGTGGGTGTCGCGCAGTGGCGGCGGCTGCGGGCCGTGCTCAGCGGTTCGACGCCTTCTTGACGAACTTCGCCAGGTCCTTCGACTGCTGGACCCGGGTCGGTTCGTGGATGTACATCATGTGGCCCGCCGGGTAGTACGCCGAGTCGATGTTCTCGCGCAGTTCCTCCGGGATCTGCAGATGGGCCAGCACGTGCTCGGCCGCGTAGTACGCCGTCGCGCCGTCGTAGTGACCGAAGGCCACGTGCACCTTCAGGTGCGGGTTCGCGCGCATCGCCGCGCTCAGCGAGTCCACCACCGAAACCGAACGGCCCTCGAAGTCCGAGTACGACCACGCCTTGAACGTGTCCTCGCTGATGAGCTCGTAGGGCAGGTCGTTGGCGTACCCGAGCTCGGCCCGCACGTAGTGGTTGAACGCCGCCGCGTACGCGCCGACCACGCGGGAGATCGACGGGTCGTCGCTCATGTGCTCGCGGCCGCCGTCCGGCTCCCACGTCGTGAACCGGCCGTCCATCCGGCCGACCGTCAGGCCGCGGTCGCGCAGCAGCTCGGTGAAGAACCGGACGTGCTCGATCCGCAGGTTCACCCGGTCCACATAGGACTCGGCGAGGCCGGTCAGCGACGCCAGCGTGGCCACCGCGTCCGTCCGGTCCTGAGTGGACAGCCGGGCGCCGCGGGCCAGCGCCCACGGCAGGTCCTTCGCCGCGAAGTCCTCGGCGTCGGCGAGGACGTCGTCGAGCGGGCGCTCGCCGTGCAGGCCGTGGTAGTGCGCGATCGCCGCGTACGTCGGCACGTACAGCGAGTACGGGAGGTCGTTGCCCTCGGTGAACCGCAGCGTGCCCAGGTCGAGCACCGACGAGATGAGCAGCAGGCCGTTCAGGTACAGCCCGTGCCGGTCCTGCAGGTGCGCGGCCAGCCCGGCGGCGCGCAGCGTGCCGTACGACTCGCCGGCCAGGAACTTCGGCGACAGCCAGCGCTGGTGGCGCGACACCCACAGCCGGATGATCTCGCCGACCGACTCGATGTCGCCCTTGAAGCCGTGGAAGTCCTTCGTCTCGCCGCCCTCGGACGCGCGCGAGTAGCCGGTCGACACCGGGTCGATGAACACCAGATCGCTGTGCACCAGCAGCGTCTCGGGGTTGTCGGCCAGCCCGTACGGCGGCGGCACCAGGTCGTCGACGTCGCCCGAGAGCACCCGGCGCGGTCCCAGCAGGCCCATGTGCAGCCAGATGCTCGACGAGCCGGGGCCGCCGTTGAAGGCGAACGTCACCGGCCGTGACCCCGGATCGGCGTCGTCGAGGGTGTAGGAGGTGATGAACACCTCCGCCTTCGCCTTGACGCCCTCGGACTTGCCGTCCTTGACGATCTCCTTGCGGAGGACGATCCGCCCCGCCTTCGCCGTGTATGCGAGCTTCTTCCGCTTCACGGTCAAGGTGTGCTGGGTCGTGACGATGTCGTCGGTCGGCTCGGCCGGGATCTCGGTCGTCTCCGCGGCCTTCGGCTCGGAGGCCTCTTCGGGGGTGCTGTCCGCCATGGACCCAACTTAGTCGGCGGGACCGGGCGGCTGTGGCAGGGTGACCTGGTGCACACCGAGGACTGGCCGGCGACGATCGAGGAGGCGCTCGCCGTGCAAGACCGGCTTCGCGGCCGGGTCGAGCTCGCCGACGACTGCCCCGAGCTGCCGCCGACGGTCACCGGCCTCGACGTCGCCTACGACGACACCGGCGGCATCGCCGCGGCCGTCGTCACCCTCGAGACCACCGGGCTCACCGTGGTCGAGGAGCGGACCCACCGCGCGAAGGCCATCTTCCCGTACGAACCGGGCTTGTTCGCCTTCCGCGAGCTGCCGCCACTGCTGGCCGCGCTCGAGCGGCTGGAGCACCCGCCCGACGTCCTGGTCTGCGACGGCCACGGCCTCGCCCACCCCCGGCGCTTCGGCCTGGCCTGCCACCTGGGGGTGTTGACCGGGTTGCCCGCGTTCGGCGTCGGCAAGACCCGGTTCATCGGCTCGCACGGCACGCCGGCGCACGAGCGCGGGTCGTCGGAGCCGCTGGTCGACGCCGGGGAGGAGGTCGGCGCGGTGCTGCGGACCCAGGACGGCGTCAAACCGGTGTACGTCTCGGCCGGCCACCGGATCGGCCTGGCCCACGCGTGCCGGCTGACGCTGGCGCTGACCCCGCGCTACCGGCTGCCCGAGACCACGCGGCACGCCGACCGGCTGTCCCGGGCGGCGCTGCGATGAAGTCGATGAAGATGAGGTCGCTGCCCGAGCTGGACGCCGCGGTGGCCGGCTGCCGCGAGCTGCGGCGCGTGCCGACCGCGCTGGTTCAGGTGCCCGGTGTGCTTGGCGAATCGCGCCACGAGCCGGGCGCCCACCGCCCGCGGATGCGGCCGGTCGATCCGGCCGGAAGGAAGCCGGAGTACCCCTCGCAGGGGTGCCCGATCATCCACATCGGCGCGCTGACCCCGCGCTACCGGCTGCCGGAGACCACGCGGCAAGCTGACCGGCTGTCCCGGGCGGCGCTGCGATGAAGCCGACGAAGTCGATGAAGATGAGGTCGCTGCCCGAGCTGGACGCCGCGGTGGCCGGCTGCCGCGCGTGCCCGCGGCTGGTGGCCTGGCGCGAGGGCGTCGCGGGCACCAAGGCGGCCTTCCGCGGCGAGGAGTACTGGGCGCGCCCGGTGCCGGGCTTCGGGCCGCCGGACGCGTCGCTCGCCGTTGTCGGGCTGGCGCCCTCGGCGCACGGCGCGAACCGCACCGGGCGGATGTTCACCGGCGATCCGTCGGGTGATTTCCTGTTCCGGGTCCTGCACGAGGTCGGGCTCGCCTCGCAGCCGACGTCCGAGCGGCTCGGTGACGGCCTCGAGCTGTACGGCACCCGGCTCGTTTCGCCCGTGCGGTGCGCGCCGCCGGAGAACAAGCCGACGCCGGCCGAGCGGAACACCTGCCGCCCGTGGCTGGCGGAGGAACTCGCCCTGTTACGTCCGACACTGCGGGCGATCGTCGTGCTGGGCGCGTTCGGCTGGCAGGCGTCACTGCCCGTGCTGGCGGCGGCCGGCTGGCCGGTGCCGCAGCCGCGGCCGGCGTTCGCCCACGGAGCCGTCGTGGAACTGGGCGACCTGCGGCTTTTCGGCTGTTATCACGTCTCGCCGCGCAATGTCCAGACACACCGCGTGACCCACGCCATGGTGGCGGACGTCTTCCGGGCCGCGACCTCGGTGACAGGGCACGACTGAATCGTTACGGAAACCGCAGCGACGCTGGTCACAGCCGGATGGGGCCCCCGAGCGAGGTCGCGGCGAAGGTGTCACCATGAGGACATGGCTGCTGCGAAGTCGAAGTCGGAACCGACTCGGATCCTCGTCCTCGGTGGTGGGTACGTCGGGCTCTACACGGCGTACGGCCTCCAGAAGATGCTCCGGGCCAACGAGGCCTCCGTGACCGTCGTTGACCCGCAGCCCCACATGACCTACGCGCCGTTCCTCCCGGAGGCCGCGGCCGGCGCGATCGAGCCCCGGCACGTGGTCGTGCCGCTGCGGCGCGTGCTCAAGCGGTGCCACGTGCTGACCGCGCGCGTCACCAAGATCGAGAACGAGAAGAAGTCCGTCACGGTCGAGGCGGCCGACGGCCACGTCGAGCAGCTGGGCTACGACATCCTGGTCGTCGCGCTCGGCGCCGTCGCGCGCATCCTCCCGATCCCGGGCCTGGTCGAGCAGGGCATCGCCTTCAAGACCATCGGCGAGGCGATCTACCTGCGCAACCACATCATGACCAAGCTCGACGAGGCGGCCAGCACGCTCGACCCCGAGCTGCGCAAGCGCCTGCTGACGTTCACGGTGGTCGGCGGCGGGTTCGCCGGCATCGAGGCGCTGGCCGAGCTCGAGGACATGACCCGGTTCGCGGTCGAGAACTACTACCCGAACATCAAGACCTCCGACATCCGCTGGGTGCTCGTCGAGGCGGCCGGCCGCATCCTCCCCGAGGTCCGCGAGACCCTCGGCGTGTACACGGTCGAGCAGCTGGAGAAGCGCGGCATCGAGGTCTACCTGTCGACGGCGGCGAAGTCGTTCGAAAACGGCCACGTCGTGCTCTCGGACGGGACGGAGTTCGACACCGACACGATCATCTGGACGGCCGGCGTGAAGGCCAACCCGGTGGTCGGCCAGTCGGACCTGCCGGTCGACAAGCGCGGCCGCCTCGAGGCGACCGCCGCGATGCAGGTCGTCGGCCACCCCGACGTCTGGACCGCCGGTGACAACGCCGCGATCCCGGACCTCTCGCGCACGGAAGAGGACCCGACGGCGACCTGCCCGCCGAACGCGCAGCACGCGGTCCGCCAGGCCCGCCTGCTGGCGAAGAACATCATCAAGGTCCTGCGCGGCGGCAAGCCGAAGGACTACTACCACAAGAACCTCGGCGCGGTGGCGAGCCTCGGCCTCCACAAGGGCGTCGCGGACGCGCTGAACCTGAAGATCAAGGGCTTCCCGGCCTGGCTGTTCCACCGCGCCTACCACCTCAAGGCGATGCCGACGTGGAACCGCCGCATCCGGATCCTGTTCGACTGGATCCTCGGTGGCCTGTTCCGCCGCGAGGTGATCTCGCTCGGGCAGATCAACAACCCGAAGGACGAGTTCGCGCGCGTCTCGAAGTCCTGACGTCTTTTCGTCGAAGCCCCCGGCCCTCGTGGCCGGGGGCTTTCGTCGTTTCGGGCAGGCTCAGCCGTCGTGGGGTCCGGTGGCCGAGGGGGCGACGGCGCTGTGTGCCGCGGGCTCGTTCTGCCCGGTCGACACGGCGTACCCGGTGACGACCGCGCCCAGCACCGCGCCCGCGGCGAAGGCCAGCGCCACCGTCCGGACCGCGAACCTCGCCTTGCAGTGGATCTCCATGCCGGCACTTCCCGTCAGAGTGACGTTTAAGGTCGAGCCGACGGTAGCCCGTCCGGTCGGTTAACGTCAAGGTGACGATTATGGGCGCGACCGGAGCATGGCCGGGTGGAGCACCGTGGCGGGACCGCGGCGGTAGAGCGCGGCGGGCCGGCCGGGCTGTCGCGAGACCCGCTCCCCGGTCGGGATCAGGAACCCGTCGACGCCGATGATCTTGCGGTGGAAGTTCCGCGGATCGAGCTGTTCGCCCCAGACGATCTCGTAGACCTCGCGCAGGTCGGTCATCGTGAACTCCGGTGCGCAGAAGGCCGCCGCGAGCGTGGTGTACTCGAGCTTGCCGCGGGCGCGTTCGACCGCGTCGGCGATGATCTTCTTGTGGTCGAACGCGATCCGGGTGCGCGGTTTCAGCACCTTCTCCACGGGCAGGAGGACCGCTTCACGGGCGTCGCCGCCGGCCACCGGAACCGGCAGCTGGGGCGAGAAGGCGACGTAGCAGACCGCGATCACCCGCTGGCGCGGATCGCGGCCCGGCGTCCCGTACGTGCGCAGTTGCTCCAGGTGTAACGCCCGCGCGTCGAGGCCCGTCTCTTCGTGTAGTTCGCGGGCCGCGGCGTGGTCGAGGTCTTCCGACGCCGACGCGAGGAACCCGCCGGGGAGGGCCAGCATGCCCTCGTACGGCGGAATTCCCCGCTTCACGAGCATGATCTGCAGCGAACTGTCGTGCACGGTGAGGATGGCCAGGTCGACGGCGACCGCGACCTCGGGAATCGTCCACTCGCCGGGCTCAGGCATGGTCGGCGACCCGGCCGGTCGTGGTCGGTGGAGTGTCCATAGTGCACAGTGTACGCAGCCGGCCAATATTCGTCTTATTGACGAGAATAGCCCGATAGGGCTACCTTGCACGTTGCACTCGGCATCCTGCCGGTCGCGAGGGCGCCGTTTTCGGCGAACAGAGGGAGATCGTCATGGCAGAGCGGAACGAGGGGGCGGTCGCCCCGTGCTGGTGATCCTGACCGCCTTGGAAGTGGAGCGCGCCGCGGTGCGCGCCCGGATGACCGGGGTGCGGCGGCACGTGCACCACGCGGGCACGGTGTTCGACGTCGGCGAGCTGGCCGGTCGCCCGGCCGCGCTCGGCATGGTGGGAACGGGCAACGCCCGCGCCGCGGCGATCGCCGAACGCGCGGTCGCGGAGTTCTCGCCGTCCGCGGTCGTGTTCACCGGCGTCGCCGGCGGGCTGCGCGACTGGCTCCGGCTGGGCGACGTCGTCGTCGCCCGGAAGGTCTACGCGTACCACGGTGGCTACAGCGACGACACGGGCTTCCGGAGCAGGCCGGAGGCCTGGGAACCGTCGCACCGGTTGCTGGAACTGGCGCGGGCGCTGGCCAGGGAGGGGAACTGGGGCGGCGCGGAGAGCGTGCCGGAAGTCCACTTCGAGCCGGTCGCGGCGGGCGAGGTGGTGGTCGACGGGCGGACGTCCGCGGCGGCGCGGTACCTGTGGGACAGCTACAACGACGCGGTGGCGGTCGAAATGGAAAGCGCGGGCTTCGCGCTGACCGGCCACCTCAACGACGACGTCCCGGCGCTGACGGTCCGCGGGATCAGCGACCGCGCGGACGGCGCCAAGGACGTCGCGGACAAGGCGGACTGGCAGGCGGTCGCCGCCGGCAACGCGGCGGACTTCGTCCGTGCGCTCGCCGCCGGGATCGGGGGCGCGGAGGGTGCCCGCGAGGACGAGCGCACCCAGGTACCGGTGGCGACCTACACCAACGTGGCCAAGGACAACGCGCGCGTCGGGCAGCAGGTGGGCGCCGTCTACGGGGACTTCCACGTGACGCAGCGGTCCCCGCGGAGGCACGCATGAACGACCCGCGCGGGTTCCAGAACCAGGCGTCCGGCGAATCCCACGTCGAGCAGCAGATCGGCGCGATCTACGGCGGCACGTTCCACCGCAACGAAACGACCTACAACATCAATCCGTCGGATCCGCCGAAGCGGCGGTTCCAGGTCGCGCTGAACCACCTGCGCGGTGGTACTCCGCGGATGGCCGAGACGCTCTTCCAAGAGCTGCTGCAGCAAGGGCACACGTCCACCGAGCTCGCCTACCACTACGCCTTGTCCGTCCTCAGCGACCGGTCGCTCAACGAGATCAGCGACGACGTGTACGCGCGGTTCCGGATGGCGGACCTCACGGCCCGGCGGTTCGCCCACGACGAGTGGCGTGGCGCGCTGAGCGTGGTGTGGGAGCTCATGTCCTTCGTGTGGCGGCAGGAGATGGGGAGTTCCCTCGATGCCGCCGACCTGGCGAAGGCCATGGCGAACCTGCAGGAACTGCCCCGGGACCGGCAGAACGAGATCACGCGTCACCTCGCGCTCGTCCTCGGCGGCGCGCTCCAGGACAGCGTGGACGTCGTGGACGCCCAGCGCGTCCGGACCGAGCGGCTCGGGCACGACCGGGTGGACCGGGCGTGGAAGTTCTTCGAACCGGATCCCGCCGTGCCGCGGTACTTCGTGCCCGCACGCGCGGCCATCCCCTCCGCGGAATGGGTGAAGGCGGGCCTCGGGGGCGCGGGCGTGCTCCTCGGCCTGATCGCTTTCCTCAGCGGGTTCGGCGACGGCCGGCCCGGGGCGGGCATCGCCGGCCTGCTCGTCATGGCGGCGGGGTTCGCCGGCGCGATCTGGGCGGGGCGAGAGCAGCAGCTGGGGACGATGCGGCTGGTCGCCCGCGACCGCGAGCACGGCGTCCCGCTGCAGTTCCAGGCCGCCGGCTCGCCCGGGCACTGGGTGTCGTCCCGGTTCGTCGAGCAGATCCACAAGCTGGTGGAGGCGCGGTTCTGGGACGCGCGGCCGCACACGCCGGGCAGCTGGGTGAACGACACCCGCGGCATCTGCGAGTACTACAAATGGCGGTTCGTGACCCTGTTCGGCAACGCGCAGGTCGAGGCCGGGGCGGTGAACTGGCTGATCCGGTGGCACGCCCGCCGGGTGGCCGCGCAGTGGCGGAACGGCACCCTGTTCGCCTACCGCGACGAGGTCCGCCCGTCGTCGACCAGCCTCCTCGTCCACCGCACCGGGATCGCCGTCGCGATCGTCGGAGGCCTGATCATGCTCGGCGGCGCGGGCAGCTTCATCGGAGCGGCGCTCTTCCTCGGCGCAGGCGGCTTCTTCGCGATGCAGCACGGCCTCCGGATCATGGTGTCCCACCAGTTCCAGGCGGAGGAGAACGAGCGCGGCAGCCGGCTGCTGAAGGAGGAGGAGCAGGCGTTCGTGGAGTGGTCGCGGGTGCTCGCGGACCGGCCCGACGACGCCGAGATGGCCTGGTGGCTCGACCTGGACAAGTCCCACCTCAAGACCGAGGCCCTGCGCCGGTGCGCGCTGACCAACCGCGACCTGGTGGCGCACGTGGTCCTGACGGAGGGAGCGGCCAACGCCCAGCGAGCCCGCGTCCTCGGCGGCCCGATGCGCTACTCCCGTTACGTGATCCTCGTGTTCCTCCTGACCCACAGCGGCGTCCGCGAGATCGAGGTGGACCTGGACTTCCTCAAGGCGGACGTCCACGACGAGCGCCGGACATCCTTCCGCTACGACGCCCTTTCCGCAGCCCGCGTCGCCGAAGTCGGCGTCCGGTACGCGGACGGGTGGCACTACCAGATCCTGAACGGCGACAACGCGGTCCTCCAGCAGACACAGTCCGTGCGAAAGCGGGCATTCCGGCTGACGCTGGTGAGCGGCGAGCAGATTTCCGTCGTCGCCGAGGGCTTCGAAGGCCTGACGGACGAGAGCGTGGAGAACGAGGCGATGTTGCAGCGCCTCGCCCTGGAGTCCTCGGGCATCGCGGGCGCACTGCACGTGCTGGAAGCGGTCTCGGCGGAGGGCCGCGATTGGATAGCCAGGGAGCAGGAACGCCGCCGCCGCAGATCAGAGGACTGGCGCAGAGCCGAGCACGGCCCGGGGCTCCTGGACGCCGACCCGGAATAGTGCGGCGCACTGGACGCAAGACCGGCTCGATCACCTAGAGTGTGCGGTGCCCCCGTAGCCCAACCGGCAGAGGCAGTCGACTTAAAATCGATTCAGTGCGGGTTCGAGTCCCGTCGGGGGCACCAAACACCCAGGTCGACGGCTGGGAGTGGCCCAGTGAAGGGCGTGCCCGAGGAAGTCGGCGATCTTGCGCGGTCCTGGTCAGAGTTGATGGCCGGAGCTGAGTACCCAGTGATACGCCGCCATCGCGACCGAAGTCGTCAGGTTGTAGCTCGATACCTCCGCACGCATGGGAATCGAGAGCAATACGTCGGAGTGGCGGCGGAGTTCGGGGGAAATGCCACTGCGTTCGGATCCGAAGGCCAGCAAGGCGTCCTGCGGAATGACCGCTTCACGAAGATCGATGCCTTCGGGGTCGAGGGAATAGATCGGCCCCTCGGCTTCGTGGATGCCGGCCAGCCGGCGGACGGGCAGCGCGTAGTGCAGGCCGGCGCTTCCGCGGAGCACCGTCGGGTGCCAAGGGTCGACCGTGCCGGTCGAATACACCGCGGACAGTCCGAGCCCGGCGGCGACGCGGATCACCGCCCCGATGTTGCCGAGATTCCGGGGGTTTTCCAGGAGCACCGCCGGGCTGGTCCGGTTTGCGGGCTGCGCCGCTTCCGACCAGGCGGGCCTGCGGGCGAGAGCGGCCACTTCGGTTTGATGAACGCGCCCGAGAAGCCGCGCGATTTCCGCCGCGCTCACGGTCTGCGCGGGTGCGGTGATCGCGTCCTCGATGTCCGGGGCGAGCTCTTGTGCCAGCTTCCGGAGCGCGGCCGTACTGGTGGTCACGATGGCATCGACGGCGCCACCGAACCGGAGGGCGTGTTTGATGGCGTGGAAGCCCTCCAGGACGACGACGTCCTGCTGGCTGCGCAGGCGTTCCCACTGCGCCGAGATGGCATCATGCACGTCGCCGAACCTACCTTCGGGGCGGCTGGAGCCGCTTCCCACATCCCTTGATCTACCGATGTCTTGCGCGCCGACTAGACCGGGTTCAGAACCAGCGGCGCACGGCCCGTTCGAACGAACCGGAGTCCAGGACGCCTTCACCGGCCCACGCGACGATTCCGTCCGGCCGGATCAGCGCCGCGCCGAAGCCCAGGTCGTCGCGCGCCGGGCCGGCCACGTACCGGATCCGGTCCGAGTACCGCCGCGCCACCTCTCGCAGGGGCCCGTCCACGCCGAAGTCGAGCGCGACGCCGAGGCCGTCCTGCAGCAGGTCGCCGACGCGGGTTTCGTTGGCCAGTACGAAGTCCGGGGCGTTGTGGCCCACCAGGCCGTGGCCGCCCAGGTCGTAATGGAGCGAAGTACCGCTGGTGCGCTCGAAGACGTACGTCGTGCCGTCGCGGGTGGCCAGCAGGTCGCGGACCACGGACCGGATCGCGCGGGAATGCGGGTCCGGGCGCATGGTCGCCACCTGGGCGCGTGACCAGTCGAGCACCCGCGCGCCGACCGGGTGGCGTTCGGCCGTGTACGTGTCGAGCAGGCCCGCAGGGGCGCGCTCGGCCACCGTGGCCGCGAGCTTCCAGCCCAGGTTCATCGCGTCGCCGAGACCGAGGTTGAGGCCCTGGCCGCCCAGGGGCGAGTGGATGTGCGCCGCGTCCCCGGCCAGCAGGACGCGGTCGCGGCGGTACGTGGTCGCCTGCTTCGCGCGGTCGGTGAACGTGGAGGCGAAGCGCACTTCACCGATCGTCACGTCGGTGCCGGACACCCGGCGCAGCACCGACTGGAGGTGCTCGCGGGCCGGCGGCCGGGAACGGTCGTACGCGCCGCCGTCGAAGTCCATGACGCCCAGGTGGCCCGGCTCGGACATCGTCAGGTACATGCCCTGCGGCGTCACGGTGAAGCCCGGAGCGAGGAGACCGGGCTCGGCCAGCGTGACCAGCGCGAGGTAGCCGGTCAGCTGTGGCTCGGTGCCGGCGAACTCGAAGCCCGCCAGCCGCCGGACCGTGCTGCGGCCGCCGTCGCAGCCGACGAGCCAGCGGCCCGGGTACTCCTGCTCGCCGGCCCGGGCGACCGCCGCCGAGGCGTCCTGGGTGATCGCCGTGACCGGGACGCCGCGGCGGATTTCGACGCCGAGTTTCGCGGCCCGCTCGGCCAGGACCGTCTCCACCGCCTCGAGACTGGTCATGATGCCGTCCAGCGCCGGGCTGGGCAGCCGGTACGGCAGGCGGGCGAGGTCGACGTCGGCCGGGTCGACGGGCGTTCCGGCGAAGTGGCCGGCCGACCGCGGCGGGGCCGGCTCGTCCGGGACCGGCCGTTCGTCCACACCGGACGCCGCCAGGAGCGGCGCCAGTATCCCGCGGCGGTAGAACGCCTCGACCGAACCGCCCGACAGGCCCCGCATGCCGAGCGGGAAGCTCCGCCACGGGGTCCGCGGCTCCGGCTCCCGTTCGAGCACCAGCACCGAACAGCCCGCGAGGCCGAGCTCGCAGGCCAGGAACAGCCCGACCGGGCCGGCTCCCACGATCACCACGTCGTGCATGACAAACCGCTTTCTCGAGGTCTTGGACGTGCCTCGAGACTGACGGCCGTCACGCACACGGCGCGCACACCGCGCTCACAGCGCGAGCCGGGCCGGGTCGGCGGCGGCGACGGCGGCCGGCGCCGCCAGCTCCCAGCCCGCCGCGTACGCCGCGGCGAACTCGTCCTCGCCCAGTGCGGCCCGGCCGCGGTGGGTGAGCTCGCGGACCTGCGGATCGGTGCGGTCGTGCGCACCACGCAGCCGGGCGGCGACGCCGAGCAGCTCGGCCGACTCCCGCGGCCGCCCGCGTGCTTCGGCGAGCGCGGCCGTGTGCACCGTCACCAGCGACAGGATCGGCAGGTCCCGGGCCGCCAGCGCCGCCGCGTACGCCGCTCGCCCGGCCTGGTCCGCGCCGGCTGGGTCGCCCAGGGCCAGGCAGAGCGCGGACCGCGCGCCGGCGATCAGCGCCCGGGCGTGGTCGGAGGGGAATCCCGTGTCGACGAGCAGCCGGTGTTCGGCGTCGTCGAGCAGGGCACCCGCCCCGGCCAGGTCGCCCAGGCGCACGCGCAGGCCGGCCTCCCAGCCGTCGATCAGGACGGGTGTTTCCGCCGCCGACGCGCGCAGCAGCCGCTCCCGGACCGAGCCGATCACCGCCAGCGCCCGGCCGGTTTCGCCGCGCCGGATGTGCAGGTCGATCCAGCGCAGGTCGTTGTAGAGCTGGTCGCCGAGGCTGAGCGTGCCGAACTCGCCCGCCAGCGCCTGGGCCTCGCGCAGGTCGGCCAGCGCGCCGTCGAGCTCGTCGTAGCGCCTCAGCTGGGCCCGCATCGGCAGCGTCGCCGCCTGGCCCCACCGGTCGCCGGCCCGCCGGAAGCCGGCCAGCGCCGCCGCCACGTGGACGCCGACCCGGTCGAGCTCGCCCGAGTTTTCGGCGATCTCGGCCTGGAACATGTGGGCCAGCGCCGACAGCCACCCGTCGTCGCCGTCGGCCAGCTGCCGGAAGATCGCGAGTGCGGACTCGTCGCCCAGCAGGAAGAGCAGCATCGGGCCGAACACGCGGTAGTGGCCGGGCAGCCGCGGGTGCGCCAGCAGCCGTCCGGCCAGCTCGCGCATCTCCGCCCGGTCTTCCGCCGCTTCCCCGGCGGTGATCCCGGACATGATGTCCGCGCGGCTGAGCAGGTGGGCGGCCCGGGCGCAGTCCCGCTCGGGCGCCGGCTCGCCGCCGGGCACCGCCAAGGCCTCGCCCAGCCAGTAGCCGGCGTCGGAGTCGCGGCCGAACATCTGCCAGTACCAGGTCAGCGCGAGGGCCAGCGCGATCGCGGCGGCGGAGTCGTGGGTGGCGCACAGGTGACGCAGGGCGGCGAGCGCGTTGTCGTACTCGGCGCCGATGACCGCCATGGCCGCCAGCTGGCCGGGGCCGCGCAGCTCGGCGTCGTGGCGGGCGATCAGCACGGTGAAGTGGGCGGCGGCCAGGTCGCGAACCGGGCCGAGGTCGCCGTCGAGGCGTTCGATGCCGTACTCGCGGATGGTTTCGAGCATCCGGTAGCGGCCGGTGCCGGGCGCGAGCTGCAGCAGCGACCGGTCGACGAGGGCGGCGAGCAGGTCGGGGACCTCGCCGGCGGGCACGCCGGTGCCCGCGCAGACGGCGGCGGCCGAGGCGGGCGTGACGCCGCCGGGCAGGACGGCGATCCGCTCCGCGACCGTGCGTTCGCGCTCGTCGAGCAGCTCCCAGCTCCACGCGATGACCGCACGCAGGGTGCGGTGCCGCGGCGGCGCGGTGCGGCTGCCGGTGGTGAGCAGCCGGAACCGGTCGGCGAGCCCGTCGGCCAGGCCGGGCAGCGACAGCGTCCGCAACCGGGCGGCGGCCAGCTCCAGGGCCAGCGGCAGGCCGTCCAGGCCGCGGACCACGCGCACGATGTCGGGCAGCGTGGTTTCGTCGACGGCGAAACCGGGGCGCACGGCGGCGGCCCGCTCGGTGAACAACCGCACCGAGGCCACTGCGCGGATGTCGTCGTCCGGCCCGGGCAGGGCGAGCGGCCCCAGCGGTACCAGTGCTTCGCCGTCCACGGCCAGGGGTTCGCGGCTGGTGGCGAGCACCCGCAGGGCGGGGCAGCGCGGCAGCAGCGTCGCGACCAGGTGGGCCACGGCGTCGATGAGGTGCTCGCAGTTGTCGATCAGCAGCAGGCTCTCCCGGCCGCCGAGTTCGCTGACGAGCACGGCCAGCTCGTCGGTTCCGGCGCGCCTGCGGGCGTCGAACACTGCGCTGCCGCGCAGGCCGATCCCGGCGAGCACGGCCGGCGCGACCTTCGCCGGTTCGGTGACGGAGGCGAGGTCGATGAGCCGGACGTCGTGGCCGTGCCGGCGGGCGGCCTCCAGCGCGAGCCGGGTCTTGCCGGCGCCACCGGGCCCGAGGACGGTGACCAGGCGTCCGGTCGTGAGCAGGGCGGAGACGCGCGCGAGGTCGTCGTCGCGGCCGATGAAGCTGGTCAGCGGCGCGGGCAGGGGAACGGGCCGGACCCGGTCCGGGGCCGGGGCGGGGTGCAGCAGCCGGAGGTGGCGTTCCCGCAGGGCGGTGCCCGGGTCGGCGCCGAGGGCGCCGGCCAGCGTCCGGCGGACCCGCTCGTAGACGGTCAGCGCTTCGGCCTGACGTCCCTGCGCGGCGAGCGCGTCCATCAGCAGGGCCGCCGCCCGTTCGTGCGCCGGGTGCTCGGCCAGCAGCCCGGTCAGCCGGGCGGCGGCCGGCTCGGCGCGTCCCAGCGACAACTCGGCTTCGGCGAGGTCGGCGACGGCCTCGATCGACAGCCGGGCCAGCCGGGTCGCCACCGCCGGGGCGACGGCGGCGATGAGCGCGGGCTCGCCCCACAACGCCACCGCCTCGGCGAGGGCGGCGCTCGCGGCTCCGGCGTCCCCGGCCCGCAGCCGCTCCCGGCCGGCCGCGGTGAGCTGCTCGAAGCGCAGGGCGTCCACGTCGGCCACCGCCAGCCGGTAGCCGCCCGCGACCTGCACGAGCAAGCCGTCGGCCGGGGCGAGGGTGCGGCGCAGCCGGGAAACGAGGGTCTGCAGGGCGGAGGCGGTACCGGACGGCGGTTCGGCGCCCCACACCGCGTCGACCAGCACGCCCGGCTCGACCGCGCGGCCCCCGGCGAGCGCCAGCCGGACGAGCAGCGCCCGCAACCGCGCGCCCGGGACGGGCAGGACCGTTTCACCCCGGGACACCTGGAACGTGCCCAGCAGCGTGATGCGAAGCCCGTCCATGCCCCGATCTTCGCGCGCCCGGCCGCGTGGCCTCAACGAGGGCGGCCGTGTGAGCGCGGTGTGCGTCCCGTGTGCGCGGCCCACCGCAGCCTTCGGCGGTCAGCACGACCACGGGAGGCAACAGATGACCGACACGAACATCGGCTGGGTCCGCAGCTGGGGCGCCTCGCCCCAATCGCCGTACGGCGGGCTGGGCTCGCTCGACGACCACCCGCCCTTCGCCGACGTGACGCTCCGCCAGGTGGTGCGGCTCAGCGGCGGCGGACGCCGGGTGCGCGTCCGCTTCACCAACGAGTTCGGGACCGCGCCGGTCACCATCGGCGCGGCGCAAGTGGGCTTCGCGGTGCCCGGCGGCGGCGTGCGGGACGGGCGCGTGCTGACGTTCTCCGGTGCCACCGCTGTCACCATTCCGACGGGCGCACCGATGCTGAGCGATCCGGTGGACCTGCCCGCGGCGGCGTTGACCGAGCTGTCCGTCAGCCTCTACCTGCCCGGGCGCGTGGACACCTGTACGTGCCACGAACCCGTCTTCGACACCGGCTGGACGATCCCGGGCGACGCCGTCGCGGCTTCGTTGCTGCCGACGGACGCCACGGTCCTGCCGGTGCGGGCGCTCATCTCCGCGGTCGACGTGGTCCCCGACGCTCCGGCCTCGGCCGTCGTCGTGGTCGGCGACTCGCGCACCGACGGCGCCGGGTCCACTCCGGACACCCACCACAGCTGGCCGGAGCTGCTGGCCGCGCGGGGCGCGGGTTTCGTCGTCAACCAGGGCATCAGCGGCAACCGGCTGCTCAACGAAGGCGTCGGGGCCGCGGTCCTGGCCCGCTTCGACCGGGACGTGCTGGCGACGCCGGGCCTCGGCTGCGTCGTGTTGTCCGTGGGCGGCAACGACCTCGCCATCTCCTTCGCCCCACGCGACGACGGTCCGCTCGCCGACTTCCTGAAGGTGTTCCCCGGCGCCCCGGTGACGGCGGACGACGTCATCGCCGGCTACCGGCAGCTGGTGACGCGGGCGCGTGACCGCGGGGTGCGGGTCTACGCCACCACGATCGCGCCCTTCGAAGGCGCCGACGCCTTCACCCCGGGGTGCGAGATCGCACGCCAGGTGGTGAACGAGTGGATCCGCACCGGCGGCGAGTTCGACGCGGTGCTGGACTTCGACGCCGTCTGGCGCGACCCGGACCACCCCGGCCGGATCCGGGAGGATTTCCACTCCGGTGACCACCTGCACGGCAGCGACGCGGGCTACCGGGCACTGGCCGGCTCGATCGACCTGGCGCTGTTCGGCTGATCCCGACCCGGCGGCGATCTCCGGAAAACCGGGACGCCGGCCGGGTGAACGCGGTCACCATGGCGGGATGGCGTTCACCGAACCCCCCGATCCCGGTCAGGCACGCACGCTGGCCGAGCTCATCGCGCAGCTGCGGCTGCTCAAGGCGTGGGCGGGCGGCCCGTCGTACGCGCAGATCGCCGAGCGCGTCAACCGGCTCTGGACGGCTGCCGGGCGGCCGCCCGGCGAGCGCACCGCCCGCACGACCGTCGCCGACTGCTTCAAGACCGGCCGGGCGCGGCCCAACACCGATCTGCTGCTGGCCGTCGTCGAGGTGCTGCACCCGGACCCGGGTTACGTCGGCGACTGGCAGCACGTGCTGCGGGTGGTCCGCGGCCGCGCGGAGGCGGCGACCTTCGTCCAGGCGCAGCTCGGCCTGCCGGAGGCGGTCGCGCACTTCACCGGCCGCCGGGCGGAACTCGCGCGGCTGGGTGCGGTGCTCGGCGACGGCGCGGGCGGGCGGGTGGCGGTGATCGCGGGCATGGCCGGGGTCGGCAAGACCGGGCTGGCGATCCAGGCCGGCCACGAGTTCCTGCGCACGGGCCGGTGCGCAGGAGCGCTGTTCGTGAACCTGCGCGGGTTCGACCCCGACCCCGGCCGGCCGCCGGTCGATCCGGCCGCCGCGCTCGACTCGTTCCTGCGGTTGCTCGGCGTGCCCGGGCACGCCATCCCCGCCGACCTGGCCGGCAAGACGCGGGTCTACCAGGAACGATCGGCCGGGCGGCGCCTGCTGGTCGTCCTCGACAACGCGGGCAGCGAGGAGCAGATCTGCCCCCTGCTGCCCGGCGAGCGGGGCGGCCCGGTGCTCGTCACCAGCCGCCTGGTGTTCGCCGGGCCGGCCGGGGCCACGCCGGTGCCCTTGGACGTGCTGAGCCCGGACGACGCGCTCGCGTACCTGCGGCGCACCGTCGGCGCGGAGCGGGTCGACCAGGCACCCGCCGTGGCCCGGCGGATCACCGCCGAACTCGGCCGGCTGCCGCTCGCATTGAGCCTCGCCGCGCTGTGGATGACCGCGCCGGCCCACCGGCCGTGGCTGCTGGCCGACCACCTCGAGCGGCTCGAGCAGCGGCGCGCGCACCTGCGGCTCGACAATGCCGTGGACGCGTCGATCAGCCTGTCCTACGACCAGCTCGCCGAGCCGGAGCGGCGGGTCTTGCGGCTGCTTGCGTTGCACCCCGGCGCGGACCTGGACGCCTACGGCATCGCCGCGCTCGCCGGTACCGGCCTGGCGGAGGCGACCCGGATCGTGGACCGGCTCGTCACCGCGCACCTGGTGCGGCGCGGCGAAGCGGGCCGGTTCGAGCTGCACGACCTCATCCGCGCGTTCGGGATGGCGCGGGCCGAGGACGAGGACGCCCCCGCCGGCCGGAAGGCCGCGCTGACGAGGTTGCTCGGCTACTACACCTTCGCCACGGCCACCGCGATGGACGAGTACGCGCCGCGGATGCGGGCCTACCGGCCGCGCGTCCCCGACCCCGGCCTGCCGATCCCGCCGCTGACCGATCGCGAGCCGGCGACCGCGTGGCTGGACGCCGAACGCGCCAACCTCATCGGCGCCGGTGTCCACGGGGTGCCGTCCGGCCACGCGGGTCTGCTGTCGCGGCTGCTGTTCCGGTACCTGCAGACCGGCGGCTACATCAGCGAAGCGCTGGTCCTGCACGCGAGCGCGGCGGAATCGGCCGACCCGGCCGCCCGCGGGCACGCGCTGGTGAGCCTCGCGGCCACCCACAGCCAGGTCGGCCGCTACGAGGTGGCGACGCGGTACGCCGAGGAGGCTTTGGACTGCCTCCGCGGCGCCGGAGACCGCTCCGGCGAGTGCCGGGCGCTCGGCACGCTTGGCGCGATCGCGTCCTGGAACGCCGACTTCGTGCGGTCGGCGGGGTTCCTGCGGGAGGCGTTGACGCTGGCCCGCGAGCTCCGCGACCGGGCCGGCGAACGGACCGCGCTGACCAACCTCGGTTTCGTCTACGGCCGGCTGGGCTGGTACGCCGAGGCGCTGGAGAGCCACCGGAAAGCGCTGGCCATCGACCAGCAGACCGGCGACCTGTGCGACACGGGACGCACCCTGCTCAACATCGGCGACACGCATCTGCGTTCGGGCGGTCCCGCGCAGGCCTGCGGCTACTTCCGCCGCGCCACGGCGATCGCCGAGCAGACGGGCGACCGCGACCTGCACGTGGAAGCGTTGCTGTGCCTCGCGGACGCGTCGATGGAACTGGGCCGGACGGAGCACGCGCGGACGACGCACGAGTGCGCGCTGGCCATCGCGGTGGAGCTGGGGAGCCTGCACGCGGCGGCCCGGGCGCACACGGGCCTGGCCCGGGCGCTGACCGCCTTGGGGGACCCGGAGCGTGCCCGGCCGCACTGGCTCGCGGCCCGGGAGCACCACCGGGAGCTGGCGCTGCCGGAATCGGCGGAGATCGCCGCGGGAGTGGAGTGCTCGGTGGCGGCCGGCGGGTGACGGGGGGCCGCGGAATGGGTGGCAGGCGCGGGCGGGGCCTGCCGGAATCGACGGATATCCCCGCAGGTGCGGGCTATTCCGTGGCCGCCGGGCCGAGTCGGCGTCCGGGTTCGTCCGGGATTGCTGCCCGCGGCCGCACCGGCCGCGATGCTCGCAGCCGGTGCGGGATCGCGGTAGCGCGTCCCACACCGCGGACACACTCACCGTCGAAGGGAAAAACCATGGGGCGCCTGATCGACCGCGTGCTGAACCGGGTGGTGCCCACTGCGAAGGCCTCCGCCTGCAGTGGCCTGTACTTCTGCAACGCCCAGGGCCACCCCGGCTACTGGTACCGGTTCTGCTGCCCGCAGACCGGTTGCGAGTGGTCGAAGGTCCGCAGCAGCTGCTGATCCGATCCGAGCGTGCCGGGTGGTGTCCGCCGCCTTCCCCGCGGACACCACCCGGTGTGGATGGAGTGCCATGGAGTACCTGCGGGCCGCCGGCGCGGCACTGATCGCCGTGGTGTTCGCCGCCTCGGCCTTTTCGAAGCTGCGGGACTTCCGCGGGTTCGCGCGCTCGGTGCCCGCGCTGGTGCCGATGCCCGCGAAGTGGGTCATGCCGGTGTCGGTGGCCGTCGTGGTCACGGAACTCGCTTCCGCGGTCCTCGTGCTGGTCACCCCGACGGCCGGCTTCGTCCTCGCCTCGGCGTTGCTGCTGGCCTTCACCGCCGCCATCGCCGCGTCCCTGCGACGCGGGCGGCATGCCCCGTGCCGCTGCTTCGGCGCGACCGAAACCCCGATCGGCCCGCGTCACCTGGCCCGCAACACCCTGCTGATCTGCTTCGCCGTCCTCGGTGCGCTCGCGCCGGAGCACCAGCCACCCGTCGCGGGGGCCGCCGTCGCCTTCGCCGCCGGTGTGGTGGTGGCCGTGCTCGTCATCGCCATGGACGACATCGCCGTCGTGTTCGCAAGGAGTTCCTGATGCCTTACGTCGTCGCCACCCTGGTGCTGCTGGGCCTGATGTGCCTGCTGAACCTGCTCCTGACCGTCGGGATCCTGCGCCGGATGCGGGCCCAGCCGGCCGGGATGTCCGAGCCGCCCTTCGTGCTGCGCCCCGGTTCGGCGATCGGCGAGTTCGCCGTCACCACGACCGCCGGCGAGCCGCTCACCCTCGCTGGGCTCCAGGGCACGGTGGCGTTCTTCTCCGCCGACTGCGCCGCCTGCCACGAGACCCTGCCGGACTTCCTCGCCTACGCCCGCGCCCAGGGCCGCGACAACGTCTTCGCCGTCTTCGGCGGCGACGAGCCGGACACCGTGCGCGCGCTCGCCGAAGTCGCCCACGTGGTGACGGCCGAACTCGACGGCGGCCCGGTCGCCGCCGCGTTCCGCAACACCTGGACGCCCGCGTTGTACGTGGTGGCGGACGGGCGGGTGACCGCGACCGCCGGCCGCGTGCACGAACTGCCCGTGCCCGCCGGACGGTGACCGTGGGCGAACCGGACCGCCGGATCGGCGCGGGCGAGGTCCGGGCGGCGGGCGCGGCCGCCGCCCGGCTGCTCTGGCGGTCCGGCCCCGCCCGGCTGCTGGGACTCGTGGCCATGACGGCGGCCGCGGCCACCGCCCCGATCGCCACCGCCTGGCTGACCAAGCTCGTCCTCGACCGGCTCGTCGAGCGCACCGGCGCGGTCGGCGGCCTCGCCGTGGCGCTGGTGCTGACCGGGCTCGCCGTCGCCGCGCTGCCGGTGGTCGTCCACTACGTCCGCGCGCAGATCGGCCGCGCGGCGAGCACGGTCGCCACCGACCGGCTGTTCGCCGCGCTGGGCCGCCAGGTCGGGTTGCGCACCTTCGAAAACCCGGCCTACCAGGACCGGCTGCGGCTGGCCCAGGAAAGCTGCGGCCGGATGCCGGAAATCGTCGACGGCGTCGGCGGCACGCTCAGCGGGACGCTTTCCCTGGCCGGGTTCCTCGGCTCGCTGCTCCTGCTGAGCCCGGCGATGACCGGCGTCGTGCTGGCCGCCGCGATCCCCGCCCTGCTCGCCGAGCTGCTGCTGGCCCGGCGCCGAGCCGCGGTGGAGTGGCGCATCGAGCGATTCACCCGGCGTGAGTTCTTCTACAGCCAGCTGCTCACCGGCATCCCCGCCGCGTCCGAAATCCGGCTGTTCGGCATCGGGGCGTTCCTGCGCGCGCGGCTGATGGAGGAGCGCCGCAGCGCCAACGAAGCCCAGCGTCGCATGGACGAACGGGAGCTGTGGACCATGGGCGGCCTGACGGCGCTGAGCGCGGCCGTCGCCGGGGCGGGGCTCTGGTGGGCGATCACGTCGGCGCGTGAGGGGTCGCTCAGCGCCGGCGACGTCTCGATGTTCGTGGCCGCCGTCGCCGGGGTGCAGGCCGCGCTGGGCACGCTGGCGTCGTCGATCGCCAACGGACAGGCCCGGCTGCTGTCGTTCGCCCATTACGTCGCCGTGGTCCACGCGGAACCCGATCTGCCGAGCGGGTCCGGCGACACCGTTCCCGCGCTGCGGCAGGGGATCGAGCTGCGTGACGTCTGGTTCCGGTACAGCGACGACCACCCGTGGGTGCTGCGCGGGGTCGACCTCACCATCCCGCACGGCGCCGCGGTGGCCCTCGTCGGTCTCAACGGCGCGGGCAAGAGCACGCTCGTGAAGCTGTTGTGCCGCATGTACGACCCGACGCGCGGGCAGATCCTCTGGGACGGCACCGATCTGCGCGACCTGCCGCCCGCCTCGCTGCGCGACCGGATCAGCGCCGTCTTCCAGGACCACATGAACTACGACATGACCGCAGCCGAGAACATCGGGCTCGGCGAGCTGTCCGCGCTGGACGACCGGGCCCGGCTGGTGGAAGCGGCGACCCGGGCGGGCGCGCACGAGCGGATCGCCGCCCTGCCCAGGGGCTACGACACGCCGCTGACCCGGATCTTCGAGATCGGCACCGAGGACACCTCGGCCGGCGTGGTGCTTTCCGGCGGGCAGTGGCAGCGGCTGGCGCTGGCGCGCTCGCTCGTCCGGGAGGGCCGGGACCTGATGATCCTCGACGAGCCGAGCTCCGGCCTCGACCCGGAGGCCGAACAGGAGGTGCACGCGCGCATCCGCGAGCACCGGCAAGGCCGGACGAGCCTGCTCATCTCGCACCGGCTGAGCGCGGTGCGCGACGCCGACCGCATCGCCGTGCTCGAGGGTGGCCGGGTCACCGAGCTGGGCACGCACGAGAGCCTGCTCGCCACCGGTGGTGGTTACGCGCGCCTGTTCCGCCTGCAGGCCGACGGTTACCAGGCGGTGTCGTGAAGGGACCGGTTTTCGTCGGCTTGCTCGCGGCCGCCGGGATTTTCGTCGTCCGCCGCCGGCTGATCCTGACCACAGTGGACGGTTCGAGCATGGCCCCGGCGTTGCTGTCCGGCGATCGGGTCCTGGTGCGCCGGACCCGCCGCCCGCGCTGCGGCCAGGTGGCCCTGCTGCGCTTTCCGCGGCTGCCGAGCGGAGCGCCGGTGGGGAACCAGTTGCTGCTCAAGCGCGTGGTGGCGGTGGCGGGCGAGCGCATCCCGCCCGGCTGGGCCGACCCGGACGCGCACGGCCTCGGCGGCGAGGTGGTGCCGGGCGGCTGCGCCGTCGTGCTGGGCGACAACCGGCCGGCCAGCTGGGACTCCCGGCACTACGGGTTCGTGCCGCGGGAGCGGATCGTCGGCGTGGTGGTGCGCCACGTCTCCCGCGGGTGAACCGGCCCGGAGGTCCGGTCGCCTCCGGGCCGCGGTGAGCTCAGCGGCGGCCGCTGATCGTGCTCGCGCCCGCGTAGCGTGCTTCGGAGCCGAGCTCTTCTTCGATGCGGATGAGCTGGTTGTACTTGGCGGTGCGGTCGGCGCGGGACAGCGAGCCGGTCTTGATCTGGCCGCAGTTGGTGGCGACCGCGAGGTCGGCGATCGTGGTGTCCTCGGTTTCGCCGGAGCGGTGGGACATGACCACGGAGTAGCCCGCCTTGTGGGCCGTTTCGACGGTGGTCAGGGTCTCGGTGAGGGTACCGATCTGGTTGACCTTGACCAGGATCGAGTTCCCGATGCCGCGTTCGATGCCGTCGGTCAGCAGGTGCACGTTGGTGCAGAAGACGTCGTCGCCGACGAGCTGGACGCGTTCGCCGATGGTGTCGGTCAGCTGCTTCCAGCCGGCGTAGTCGTCCTGGGCGAGACCGTCCTCAATGGACACGATCGGGTAGCGGGCGGTGAGTTCGGCGAGGTAGCCGACGTGCTCTTCGACGCTGCGCTTGCGGCCTTCGCCGGTGTAGTCGTAGACCTCGCCGGTGTAGAACTCCGACGCGGCCGGGTCGAGCAGCAGGGCGATGTCCTCGCCGGGGGTGTAGCCGGACTGCTCGATGGCCCGCAGCACGAACTCCAGCGCCTCGTCGGCCGAGCTGAGGTTGGGCGCGAACCCGCCTTCGTCGCCGACGTTGGTGCTGTGCCCGGCGTCGTGCAGGGACTTGCGCAGCGTGTGGAACACCTCGGAGCCCATCCGCACCGCCTCGGCGAACGTCGTCGCGCCGACCGGGCCGATCATGAACTCCTGGAAGTCGATCGGGTTGTCGGCGTGCGCGCCGCCGTTGATGATGTTCATCATCGGCATCGGCAGCAGGTGCGCGAACACGCCGCCGGCGTACCGGTACAGCGGGAGACCGTGGGCGGCCGCGGCCGCCTTGACCACGGCGAGCGAGACGCCCAGGGTGGCGTTCGCGCCGAGCCGGGCCTTGTTCGCGGTGCCGTCCAGCTCGATCAGCGCGCGGTCGACCGTCGCCTGCGCCTCGGCGTCCAGGCCCACGATGGCCTCGGCGATCTCGGTGTTGACCGCGTCGACGGCCTTGCGCACCCCTTTGCCGTGGAACCGGGTCTTGTCCCCGTCCCGCAGTTCGACCGCTTCCCGGGTGCCGGTGGAGGCACCCGAGGGCACCGCGGCCCGGCCGCGCGAACCGTCCGCCAGTTCGACGTCGACCTCGACGGTCGGGTTGCCCCGGCTGTCCAGCACTTCGCGGCCCTTGACACCGACGATGGCAGTCATCGCACTCCTCGTGAAGTTCGTCGAGCGGGAGCGGCGCCACGGTGAGCCGCGAGACGTGGCGAGGCTAGCAGAATTTACTGAATCGATCCCGAAAAATTTGTGGCCGCGATCGTCACCGCCGGGCGGGGAGCCGGACCGTGACGAGGAGGCCGCCGGCCGGGCGGGGAGCCAGCTCGAGCATCCCGTCGTGGGCCCGCACGATGCTGTGCACGATCGCCAGCCCGAGGCCGACGCCGTCGTGCTCGTCGGTGCGTGTCCGCCGGGTGCCGCGCTGGAAGGGCTCGGTCAGGGTCGGGACCAGCTCGGGCGGAAGCGGCCGGCCGGTGTTCTCGACCAGCAGCACGCTCGCGTAGCGCCGTTGCTCGGTGTGGACGGTGACCGTGCCGTCCGGGACGTTGTGCACGATCGCGTTCTGGACGAGGTTCGTCGCCATGCGCAGGAGCAGCGCGACCGAACCGCTCGCGTGGACCGGCTTGCCGGTGACGTCGAGCGTGATCCGGCGCTGTTCCGCCAGCGGCAGCAGCGTTTCGGCGGCTTCTTCGGCGACCAGGGACAGGTCGACGGGCTCGCGGGTGAAGTGCCGCCGGTCGCTGCGGCTGAGCAGCAGGAGGGCCTCGGTGAGGTCGATCGCCCGCGTGTTCACCGTGCGGAGCCGGGCGATGAGCTCGCCCCGTTCGTAGGTCGGGTCCCGGCCGGCGACGTCGAGGATGGCCTGCGAAACGGCCAGCGGGGTGCGCAGTTCGTGGGAGGCGTTCGCGGCGAACCGCTGCTGCTCGCCGACCTGGGATTCGAGTCGTGCGAGCATCGTGTCGAAGACGTCGGCTAGCTCGCGGAACTCGTCGGCGGGGCCGGTCAGGCGGATGCGGTGGGACAGCGACCCGTGCGCGGCCAGCCGGGCGGCGTCCGCGATCCGGGTGAGCGGGGCGAGCATCCGGCCGGCGAGGAGCCAGCCGCCCAGGAGCCCGAACAGCAGCAGGAAGCCGAGCGCGATGGCCGCGGAGCGAGCGAACATGCGCGTGAGGAGGTACCGGTTCGGAGCGATCCCGAGCAGGCCCTGGTCGTTGTCCGGCACATAGCGCAGCAGCGACACCTGCACGACGGCGAGCAGCACCCCGCCGGCGAGCATGAGGAACCCGGCGTAGCTGATGGTGAGTTTCAGCCGCGCGCTGAGCCCGGAGCGCCTGTGCACGGGCGGATCGTAGGCAGCGCGGGATATCGCTGGCATATTGTTCTTCGTGATCAAGCCGAACGGTGTCCCGGACCTCGGTCCCGTGCCGCAGCGCCGCATCGTCGGCCCTGATCTGGTGCGCCGGTTGATCGGCGAACAATTCCCGCGGTGGGCGGATCTCCCGGTCCGGCCGGTGTCCCGCGGCGGGTGGGACAACTGCACCTTCCACGTCGGCGACGAGCTGGTGGCGCGGCTGCCCAGCGCGGCCGAATACGCCTTGGCGGTCGGCAAGGAACAGCGGTGGCTCCCGGTGCTCGCTCGCCGGTTGCCGCTGCCCATCCCGGTCCCGCTGGCGAACGGGCGGCCCGGCGCGGATTACCCTTTTCCGTGGTCGGTTCACCCGTGGCTCGACGGCGAACCCGCTACCCCCGGCCGGATTTCCGACCCCGTCCGCTTCGCCGCCGACCTGGCCGGATTCCTGGCCGCCCTGCGGGACGTCGAGGCCACCGACGGGCCCCAGCCGGGCAAGCACAACTGGTTCCGCGGCGCCACCTTGCGGACTTACGAGCCGCAGGCCGAGCGCGCGCTCACGGCGTTGCGCGGCCGGATCGACACCGGCCTGGCCCGCGAGATCTGGGCGGCCGCGCTGGCCGCGCCCTGGGACGGCCGGGACGTCTGGTTCCACGGTGACGTCGCCGCCGGGAACCTCCTGCTCGCCGACGGGAACCTGACCGCCGTCATCGACTTCGGGACCTGCGGGGTCGGCGACCCGTCCTGCGACACGGCCATCGCCTGGACGCTGCTGACCGCCGACGGCCGGCGGGCGTTCCGCGAGCGCTTGTCCGTCGACGACGAGACGTGGGCGCGCGGACGCGGCTGGGCGCTCTGGAAGACGCTCGTGTCCGCGGCCCGGACCGGCGAGGAGGCCGGGGAAGCGCATCGCGTCCTCGGCGAAATCTTCGCCGAATACTCGACCGGCCGTTAATCCGTTGGCCTGCCGCCGATCCGTCGGCTACGGTCGGGCCGGCTTCGATCGATCCGTGAGGGGCACCATGCGCCAGATCCGCACCACCGCCGAATCCCGAGTACGCGTTGCGGAAGCTGGAGCCCTCATTGCCCGAACCCTCTTTGAACATCGGAATTCTCGCCCACGTCGACGCCGGTAAAACCAGCCTGACCGAGCGGCTGCTGTTCGACACCGGCGCGGTCGGTGCGCTCGGCCGCGTCGACGACGGCAGCACCCAGACCGACACCCTCGACATCGAACGGCGTCGCGGCATCACGATCAGCACCGGCGTGGTCTCCTTCCAGGCCGGCGGCCGTACGGTCAACGTCATCGACACACCGGGGCACGCCGACTTCGTCGCCGAGGTCGAACGCGCGCTCGGCGTGCTCGACGGCGTCGTGCTGGTCGTCTCCGGGCCCGCGGGCGTCCAGGCGAGCACCCGGATCCTCTGGCGCATCCTGCGCCGGCTGCGCGTGCCGACGCTGGTGTTCGTCAACAAGCTCGACCAGGCCGGGGCCGATCCGGCCGGGGTGCTCGAAAGCCTGCGGCAGAAGCTGTCCCGCGCGATGGTGCCGATGGTGACCGTCGAGGCGGCCGGCCGCGCGGAGCTCACCGTTCGCGAGCGGCCGCGGAGCACCGATGACCTTTTCCGCCGTCAGGTGGCGGCCGGCGAGGCGTTTCCGGTGTTCCTCGGCTCGGCCGTGACCGGCGCCGGCGTGCCCGAGCTCGTGACCGCGATCGTGGACCTCCTGCCCACCGCGGTGCCGGGCGCCGGGCTCCGCGCGACCGTCTTCAAGATCGAACGCGGCCGCGGCGGCGACCGGATCGCCTACGCCCGCGTGCACGGCGGGACGCTGCGGGTGCGCGACCGGGTGGAGCTCTTCCGGCGGACCGGAGACGGCACGGTCGAGCGAAGCCGGCGCCGGATAACGGCGATGACCCTCGCCGGCGCCGAAGTCGCCCGTGCGGACGCGGGGGACCTGATCCGGCTGTCCGGCCTCGGCGACGTCCGGGTCGACGACCGGCTCGGTTCCCCGGACGGGGTGGCGGACGCCGGGTTGTTCCCGCCGCCCGGGCTCGTTTCGGTCGTCACCGCGCGGCCCGGCGAGGAAACCCGGCTGCACCGGGCGTTGCGGGAGCTGTGCGACCAGGACCCGCTGCTCGGCCTCCGGGTCGACCGCGGCGCCTTGTCGGTCCGGACCTACGGCGAAGTGCAGATCGAGGTGCTCCTCGAGCGGCTGCGCGAGGATTTCGGGCTGGTGGCCACCTTCGCGCCGCCGGCGCCGATCCACGTCGAAAAGCCCGTCGGGGTGGGCGAAGCGGTCCAGTTCCTGGACCGGCTCGGCCCGGCCGATCCGGTCGTCACGGTCGGGCTGCGGGTGGCTCCGGGCCGGACCGGCAGCGGCGTCCGGTACGAGCTGGGCGTCGAACGCGGCTCGCTCCCGCGGGCCTTCCACACCGCCATCGAGCAAACGGTGTACCGCGCGGCGGGGTGCGGCCCGCACGGGTGGGAGGTCACCGACTGCGTCGTCACCCTGACCCATTCGGGGTTCCAGCCGCCGCTCAGCACGGCCGGTGGTTTCCGCGAAGTCACCGCGCGGCTGCTCTCGCTGGCGTTCGCGCGGGCGCGGACCCGCGTCTACGAGCCGGTGGACCGGTTCGACCTCGAAGTGCCCGAGCACGTCGCCGGCGCGGCGGTGATCGCGCTGGCCAAGCTCGAGGCGGTGTGCGAGCCGCCGGTGGCCGAAGCCGGCGTCGCCCGGCTGCGCGGCTCGTTGCCGGCGGCCGCGACCGCGGCTTTCCGGCGCCGGTTGCCCGCCCTCGGCCAAGGGGAAGCCGTCTTCACGGCCGAACCCGGCGGCTACCGCCCGTGGCGGCCGTGGCGCCGGGGCACGGACTCCGGCCGGGGGAGGCGGCTGCGTGCGATGGGCGAACGCGCCGGACGCTGTTCGCCTGAATCGGCCGCTTTATCGACGGGGGAGATTGACAACCCGGGGCCGGGGAAGCAACGGTGTGACCGTGCTCTGGGAACGCTCCCAGAAGCTTCCGCCGCCAGTGTGCACAAGGGAGTGCCGATGTGGGGAAGAGCCGGAAAACGTCCTGCCGTGCTTGCGGTTGCCGGGCTCGCGGTCGCCGCCGGGGTGGTCGTGACGTCGACGACCGCGGTGTCGTCCGCGCGTGAGACGAGTGCCGCGTTCGCCTGCCGCGTCACCTACTCGGCCAACGACTGGGGAAGCGGTTTCAGCCTCACCGTCGGGATCGCCAACCTGGGCTCCGCGGCGGTCGACGGCTGGACGCTGACCTACTCCTACGCCGGGAACCAGACCCTCCAGCAGGGCTGGATGGGCACGTGGACGCAGTCCGGCAAGCGGGTCACCGTGACCAACGCGAGCTGGAACAGCGCCATCCCGGCCGGCGGTTCGGTCAACACCGGCGCGAACTTCTCCTACAGCGGCACCAACACCACGCCCACCGACTTCGCGGTCAACGGCGCCGCGTGCACCGGGACACCGCCGACCACGGCCACGACGCCCATTACGCTTCCGACGACGCCCACCACGACCACGACCACGACGCCACCGCCGGGCCCGGCGCCCGCGTTGCACGTTTCGGGCAACAAGCTGCTCACCGCCGCCGGCAAGACCTACCGGCTGCTCGGCGTCAACCGGTCCAGCGGCGAGTTCGCTTGCGTGCAGGGCAAGGGCATGTGGGACAGCGGCCCGGTCGACCAGGCGTCGGTCGACGCGATGAAGGCGTGGAACATCCACGCCGTGCGGATCCCGCTGAACGAGGACTGCTGGCTCGGCCTGTCCGGCTCGCCCAGCGGCGCCCCCTACCAGCAAGCCGTCAAGGACTACGCGAAACTGCTGGAGGCCAACGGGATCAACCCGATCCTGGACCTGCACTGGACGCACGGCCAGTACACCGGGAACTCCTCCGCCTGCACCGACGTCAACGCGACCTGCCAGAAGCCGATGCCCGACCGGCAGTACGCGCCGGCGTTCTGGACCCAGGTGGCCACCGCCTTCAAGGGCGACGACGCCGTGGTGTTCGACTTGTTCAACGAGCCCTACCCGGACGCGGCCGGCGGCTGGGCCGACGCGGCCGCCGAGTGGAAGTGCCTGCGTGACGGCGGCACCTGCACGGGGATCGGTTACCCGGTCGCCGGGATGCAGGAGCTGGTCGACGCGGTCCGCGCGACCGGCGCCAAGAACGTGGTGATGACCGCCGGCCTCACCTGGACCAACGACCTCACGCAGTGGCTGACCTACCGGCCCGCCGACCCGGCGGGCAACCTGATGGCGTCCTGGCACTCGTACAACTTCAACGCCTGCGTCACGGTGTCCTGCTGGGACAGCCAGATCGGGCCGGTCGCGGCCCAGGTCCCGGTGCAGGCCGGGGAAATCGGGCAGAACAGCTGCGGGCACGACTACGTCGACCAGGTGCTGGCCTGGCTGGACGCGCACAACCTCGGCTACACGGCCTGGACGTGGAACCCGTGGGGCTGCAGCGGTGGCAACGTGCTGATCGAGGACTACACCGGCACGCCGACCAAGACCTACGGCGAGGGCTTCCGGGCCCATCTCCTGACCGTCAACCCGTAGGGCCTACGCGCTGATCGGGGTCGGGGCCGCCGTGCCGGACAGCACGGCGGCCTCGACCGCTGCCGGGCGAGCCGAGCGGGGCGCGGGGCTCGCCGCGCCCCGTCGTCCGTGCGAGTCTTCGGGGCGGAACCACCCGCTCGCCTTCACCCGGGAGACTCCATGGGCAAGCTCCTGCTCGCCGCGCTGCTGGCGGTCTTCGCGCTGGCGCCGTCGCCGGCCGCCGGCAGGGGCGGTGGCGGTGGCCCGCGGGACGCCGACCCCTTCGGCCCGGACCTGCGGGCGCGGATCGCGCGGGCGCAGGCCTACGCCGACAGCCGGCCCGGGGTGACCGGGATCGTGCTCCGGGATCGCCGGACCGGCGCCGTCCACCGCAGCCCGGCCGCCGGCACGCTGATCTGGGCCTGCTCGACGCCGAAGCTGGCGATGGCCGTCGACCTGCTGCTGCGGGAGGACTCCGGCGCGATCAAGCTGACCGCCGGGGACCGCGACGCAATGCACCGGATGCTCCATTCCAGTGACGACGCCGCCGCCCACGCGCTGTGGACCCGTTTCGGCGGCGAAGCCGAGTTCGCGCGGCGATTTCCGGCATACGGAATGACCGAGATGCGGTTCAGTGATCGCCACCCGCACCACTGGGGCTGGATCCGCACCACGGCGGACGACCTGGACCGGCTGATCGAATACGTCCTGGCCCTGCCCCCGCGGCTCCGCGACCACCTCGTCGGGGAACTGCGCACCGTGGACGCCAACCAGCAGTGGGGCGTCTGGGGAGCCGGGCCCGCCGCCCGGCCCGGGAACAAGAACGGCTGGTCAGACGACAACGACGACGGTTCGTGGATCATGAACTCCGTCGGTTTCGCGGGGCCGGGCGAGCGGTACACCCTGGCTTTGATGAACGACACCCGGGTGATCTCCGGCGGCGACGAGGTCGGCCGGGAGACCACCACGAAGATCGCCGAAATCCTGTTCGGCGGGTATTTCGGCGCCTGAATTCGCGCCCCATTCAGGGGATTCTCGAAGTGAATGGTGTTTATGGGGGCACCGTGTGTAGCCCTCCGTGAGGTCTGTGTATGCTGCGATTCGCTTGACCGGGTGATCACTCACCCGAATCGGTGGCCGCCGTGGTCGGGGTTGGTGATCTCACGCGGCCCTAACGGCGTGGTTCGGGCTCGGATAGGAGATTTATGCAGGTCAGGTCAGCTTTCGCGCGTGGCGGGATCGCGGTGCTCACCGCGGCCGCCGCGGTCATGGTCAGCGCCCCCTCCGCCCTCGCGGACGACGGCGCCGCGCGCGGCCGGGTCGACGATGCCAAGAGCACGCAGGCCTACCAGGTCAACACCGACAAGGGGACTCCCTACGCCAAGCTGTTCGACTTCAAGCTGTCGGACGGCAAGTCGCTCAAGCTCTACTGCGTGGAGTTCGACACCCACGTCCGTTCCGACGTCGACATGCTCGAGACGCCCTGGAACAAGTACCCGAACGCCGGCTCGCCGTTCAACAAGAACAGCGCCAAGATCAACTGGGTGCTGCACCACGGCTACCCGGCTCTCGGGCTGGACGCGGTCGAAGCCGAGCTCGCCAAGCAGGGCGTCAAGGTCCACGACGGCCTCACCGAGTTCGAGGCGATCACCGGGACGCAGGCCGCGGCGTGGCACTTCAGCGATGGCGTGAACCTCAACCTGAAGCAGCCGCTGCTCCAGGACAACCCCGCCGAGGCCAACGCCGACGTCGCCGCGCTGTACAGCTACCTGATCGGCGACCAGAACACGGGCATCAGCGCCCAGCCGAAGCCGGCCCTGGACATCGCGGGGCCGAAGACCGAGGGCAAGGCCGGCACCAGGATCGGCCCGTTCCAGGTCGCCACGAACGGTGTCATCACGTCGCTGACCACCGAGCTGCCCGATGGCGTCAAGATCACCGACGCCGACGGCAAGGAGCTGAAGGCCGCCGACATCAAGGACGGCAGCAAGCTGTTCGTCGACGTTCCGGCCGGCGCCAAGCCGGGCAACGGCTCGTTCTCGCTCAAGTCCACCGGCGAGGTGGACACCGGCCGCCTGTTCGTCGCGGAGAACTACGCGAAGCACCCGGCGCAGTCGCTGATCGTCGCCGACTCGGAGAAGACCGAGGTGGCCGCGAAGGCGGCCGCGAGCTGGTCCGAGGCGCCCGCCGCCCCGGCCACCACCGTGCCGAGCACGCCCGGCGGGGCCCCCTCCGGTGGCGGCGAGCTGGCCAACACCGGTGTCGACGCCGCGGTTCCGTTCGGCATCGGCGGCCTGCTGCTCGGCGGCGGCGCGCTGATGCTGCTGCTCAACCGGCGCCGCAGCCGCGCGTGACGCGGTAACGCAGTACCACCGGGCGGGGCTGGTCCACTGTGGACCAGCCCCGTTCTGCTGTCCGGTACCCGACGATCGGATTGCGATCATCGGGGCAAAACCGGCGAATCGCGCGGGGACCGACTTAGACTTGCGGGCCATGCGCGGTACGACGGTTCCGCCCGGGACGCCCTGCCGGCCTCCGCGGCCGGGGGAGCTGCCGATGCACCGCCTCGAGGTCCCCGCCCCGCACACGCTCCCGTTCGCCGTCGGCACGTTCGACGCGATCGGGCCGCTGTCCCGCGCGGATTTCCCGCACCGGCACACGTTCCACGAGCTCGTCCACGTCACCGGCGGCACCGGCGCGCACGTCGTCGACACCGCGCGCTGGCCGCTGCGGCCACCGCACTTCGGCGTCATCGCGCCCGGGCAGGTGCACCAGTGGGCCGGCGTCCGCGGCCTCACCGGGCACGTCGTGGTGTTCACCGACGACTTCCTCCTCGACCACCCGGCCGATCGCGAACTCCTGCGGCGGCTGAGCGAACGGCCGTGGCTGCACCTGGACGAGCACGCCGACGCGCAGGTCACCCGGCTGGTCGCCGACCTCGAGGACGAGTACCGCCGCGGCGGTGCGGGCACGGAGTCGGTGCTGCGAGCGCTGGTCCACGTCCTGGTCGTGCGGGCGGGACGGCTACTGGGAACGCCGTCACCCGCACCCGCCGGCGCGGTGGCGGCGGAGTTCGTCCGGCTCGCCGGCCGCCCCGGACCGGGGCCGTGGTCGGTGCGCGCGCACGCCGAACGCCTCGGCGTCAGCCCCGGGCACCTCACCGAAGCGGTGAAGGCCGCGACCGGCCGCACCGCCGCGCAGCTGCTGCGGGAGGCCCGGACCCGGGAGGCGCAGCGGTTCCTGCTCCGGACGGACCTCACCGTCCGGCAGGTGGCGAGCCGCGTCGGGTTCGCCGACCCGGCCTACTTCTGCCGGTTCTTCCGCCGCGAGACCGGGTTGAGCCCCGGTGACTTCCGGCGCGGCGGGGAGAAGCACCACGACTGACCGATCCAGTCCATCGCCGCCCGCTCGTGCGCTGCCTACGTTCGAGGGATCCCCCGATCCCACGAGGAGCAGGCATGGACGAGGAGAACAAGCTCAGCCGCAAGACGGTGCTGAAGGCCGCGCTCGCCGCCGGTGTCGCCGCGCCGGTCGCGTTGCTCGGCGGCCCGGCGCTGGCCCGCGCGAACGCCGTCGGCGGCACGGCACCGGAGCTGACACCGGCGTGCCACGACGACGACGATCCGACGATCGAGCAGACCGAGGGGCCGTACTTCAAGCCGAATTCGCCGGAACGGACCAACCTCGTCACGCCCGGTACCCAGGGCACCCGGCTGACCGTGACCGGCTACGTCTTCGGCCGCGCCTGCTTGCCGGTCAACCGCGCGCTGCTGGACTTCTGGCAGGCCGACGTCAACGGCGCCTACGACAACACCGGCTACACCTTCCGCGGGCACCAGTACACCAACGCCCAGGGCGCGTTCACGCTGTCCACGATCGTGCCGGGCCTCTACCCGGGCCGGACCCGGCACATCCACGTGAAGGTGCAGGCACCCGGCCGGCCGGTCGTGACCACGCAGCTCTACTTCCCCGGCGAGCCGCGCAACAACACCGACACGATCTTCGACGCGCGGCTGCTGATGACCGTGCGCGACAACGGCTCCGCCAAGGAAGCGGCCTTCGACTTCGTGCTCGACGTCGCGCAGACACCGACGTCCACGCGGCCCACGCAGACGTCCTCCACGCCGACCACCTCCACCCCGCCCGGAGGCACCTCGTGGGCGGTGGGCACCGCGTACACGGCGGGCGCCCGGGTCACCTACGGCGGCCGCGGTTACGTCTGCCTGCAGGCGCACACCGCGCAGCCCGGCTGGGAACCCCCGGCCGTCCCGGCGCTGTGGCGGGCGGAGTGACGCTGCCCGGCTGATCGGGCACCCGGCAGGCTCCCGGCCGCATCCCGGGGGCCTGCCGCGCACGTCAGGGGTCGACGCCGGCCCGGCGGCCTGCCAGATTGGGGGCCATGACGATTTCCCTCGACGCCTCCGCGTGGGTCCGGCGCTTCCACCCGGCGCCGTCCGCGTCGGCGCGGCTCGTGTGCTTCCCGCACGCCGGAGGGGCGGCGAGCTACTTCCACCCCGTTTCGGCGGCGCTCGCGCCCGCGGTGGAGGTGCTGGCCGTGCAGTACCCCGGCCGGCAGGACCGGCACGCCGAAGCCCCGGTCGACGACCTGTTCGTGCTCGCCGACCGGCTGGCCGGCGTGCTCGCCCCGGAGACCACCGGGCCGGTGGCGTTCTTCGGCCACAGCATGGGCGCCAGCCTGGCCTTCGAAGTCGCGCGGCGGCTCGAAGCGCGGGGCACGAAGCTGCTCACCCTGTTCGTCTCCGGGCGGCGAGGGCCGTCGGCGCCCCGCGACGAGCGGATCCACGAGAAGGACGACGAAGCACTGCTGGCCGAGGTCAAGCGGCTCGGCGGCACCGACACGTCGGTGCTGGACGACGAAGACATCCGCAGCCTCGTGCTGCCCGCGCTGCGCAGCGACTACAAGGCCGCCGAGCTCTACCACTACCGGCCCGGCCCCGACGTCGGCTGCCCGATCGTGGCGCTGGTCGGCGCCCAGGACCCGAAGGTCACCGAGGCCGAAGCGCGGGAGTGGGCGGAGCGGACGTCGGCGGCCTTCGAGCTGAAGACGTACCCGGGCGGCCACTTCTACCTGAACGACCAAGCGGCGGCGGTCATCCGGCTGATCGCCGACCGGCTCGCCGGTTGAGCGGGCGGGCGGGGAGGTGGCCCCCGCCCGCCCGCCGGCTCAGCAGTACAGGTTGGCGCCGGGGTCGACGCCGAGGACCGACGCGATCTGGCGGTACTTCGAGACGCGGCTCTCGACCTGGGCGGGGTTGCCGCCGTTGCACTCGATGGAGCCGTTGATGCTGCGGATGGTTTCGCCGAAGCCGCGGCTGTTGACCATCGCGTTGTGCGGGGTCATGGAGCCGGGGCCGCTCTGGGTGTTCCAGTACCAGAGCCCGGTCTTCCAGGCGACGGCCGAGTTCTGCTCGACCTGCCAGGGGTTGCCCAGCAGGTCGATGCCGAGCGCATCACCGGCGGCCTTGTAGTTGAAGTTCCAGCTGAGCTGGATCGGGCCGCGGCCGTAGTAGGCGGACTGGCCGGCGGGGCAGCCGTAGGGCTGGTTCCAGTCGCAGTAGTGCGGGTAGTTGGCGGTGTTCTGCTCGACGATGTAGACGAGACCGCCGGTTTCGTGGTTGACGTTGGCGAGGAAGGCCGCGGCTTCCTGCTTCTTCACGGTGTCGCTGCCGGTGGTGGCGAAGCCGGGGTAGGCCGACAGCGCCGCGGTGAGGCCGCTGTAGCTGTAGAAGGAGTTCCGGCCCGGGAAGATCTGGTTGAACTGGGCTTCGCTCACGACGAAGGCGCCCGGGTTGCCGGGATCGGTGCCGCCGCCACAGCTGAACGGCTCCCAGTACCAGGTGCTGATGACGGGGTCGTAGCCCGGGTTGGCGTTCTTGGCGCGGTAGTAGCCGCCGTTGGTGTACCGCACGACGGCACCGACGTCGTACCACTGGCCCGCCACCCAGTTCGGCGCACTGCACGAGGCGGCGGCCGCCTGCGAAGCGTGCCCGGTGACGGCGGGCACGCCGAACACGAGCCCGGCAACGGCGGCAACAGCGGACAGGACCGCGACAAGGCGTCTTCTCAAGACTCACTCCTTCGGCCACGACGGAACCCGGGCGCGCAGGCGCCCGGTGTCGAGGGGTGGGGGTGCTCATCCGGCCGAGACGAACGTGACACCGTGACTAGAGCAGATTGGTCTAGTCCAGTCAAGGTTGCTCGGGTGCCGCGGGCAAGGGTTGTGCGCGAACGTCCCTGGTGACGTTTTGGAGAACGGGTGCGCCGCGGGGCGGGCGACGCGGCACCGAAGCCGCGTGGCCCGCCCGGCACGTCACCGCGCTTGGGGAATCCTCAGCTGCGCGACCGGGGCGACGTGCAGGATGCGCTGCAGTCTCGCCCGGCCCAGCCGGTGGAGCATCTCCCCGAGCTCCTCCGGCGCGATGCTCCCCTCGAGGTCGAGCCGCGTCGTCCGGACGACGCGGTCGATCTCCGATGCGGGGAGACGCCCCGCGAACTCCCCGGCCAGCCACACCCCGACCTCGTCCACGACGTCGTCCGCCCGGTGGCTCCGTACGGTCATCGCTCTCCTCTTTCGGATCGCCTTCTTGCCCAGGTCGAAGCCGGGAAATTCCGGTCCGACGCCAGTCCGACGAGCGAGCCGGGGACCCATGACGCCGAATCGGTGAAGTTGGGGGCACAAAAGCTTTCCGTGTTCGGACGGGTGAACTCCGTGACCATCGGTGTCACTCACATGGGCTGTTCGCCCCCTGAAGTTGTCGGCCGTTCGGGTAGAAAACCGGGGAACTTCGCCGATGGCGCGTCCCGCTCAGGACCCTGGAGACATCGGGACAGTGCGGGCGTTCTTCACAGGACGCGGAACGGAGACGCGATCCATGGGCCGGTACGACCGGACCGACCTCGGGGCGTACAGCCTGGGGCTGCTCGACGCCGCCGAGACGGCCCGGGTGGAGCGGCACCTTTCGGCGTGCCCGGACTGTCGCCAGGAGGTCCGGGAGTTCGAAGCCGTCCGCGGCATGCTGGACCACCTGGTCGACGTCAAGTCCACTTAGGACACCGCGGGGGCGCTGCCGGGGTGCCGTCTCCGGCGGAAACCATCCTGACCTGCGCCGAAGCACCATCGCCGGCGCCCCTCAGCGCGAGGCGGCCGCCTTGACGGTCCGCAGCACGGGCGCCGTCTCCAGGGTGCGGATGGCGTCCAGCGCCCCGAGCCGGTGCGTCAGGTAGTGGTGCAGCGCGGCCGCGTCCGGGCAAAGCGCCTGCGCGACCAGGTTCGCCGGGCCCGTCGTCGCGGCGACGAGCGCGAGCTCCGGGTGCGTCGCCAGCGTCCGGGCCACCCGGTCCAGCCGGGCCGGCGCCACCGCCATCCAGAGCAGCGCCTGCGTCGTCACGCCCAGCGGCTCCGGGGCGATCTCCAGGTCGAAGAACACCGTGCCGCCCGCCTGGAGGTCGGCCAGGCGGCGCGCGACGGTCGCCGCCGACCAGCCGGTCGCCGTGGCCAGCTCGGCCAGGCCCGCGCGGCCGTCGCGCTGCAGCGCCGCCATCAGGGCGTCGTCGTCGGCGGTCAGCGGCTTGCCGGGGCCCGCGTGCACCGGCGTGAGGGCCGCGATCTGGGCCGCGTCGAGGGCGTTCGCCCGCCCGAGCCACGCCGTCGGGCCACCGAAGTAGCGGTGCAGCAGCTGGTGCGCCGAGACCGCCGTGATGCTCGCGGTGCGCGGGATGTCGCGCAGCAGCAACGCGTGGTCGCTCGCGGCCGGCGTGTGCACGTTCACGCAGATCTCCGTGCCGCCCGACATCAGCTTGATCCACGCCGTGTCGGCGCGGCGGGCCAGCGCCTGGGCGAGGTCCTGCGCGGTGTGCGGGGTCGCCGTCAGCCGGACCATCCACTCGGCCTGCCCCGCCCGCTGCGGGTCCGGCAGGCCGACGACGCGCAGCGACGCCTCCGCGCGGAGACGCCGGTAGCGCCGCGCCACCGTCTGCGTCGAGACGCCGAGAACGTCGCCGATCTTCGTGAACGGCGCCCGGCCGTCGACGTGCAGCGCGTGGATCAGCGCGCGATCGACGGCATCCAGGGTGATCATATCCCTCATTGAACCGCATGAGACGGAAGAAATCTGCTAACTCAGGCCAGAAGATGGAACGTCGAGCGGCCGAGTTGTCAGGGTGGCGTCGAACGAAAGGAGCCACCCTTGCCCACCAACACGCGTGACCGGCGGCGCTGGGCCGCACTGGCCGTGCTGCTCGTCGCCGAGGCGATGAACCTGCTCGACGCCACGATCGTCCAGGTCGCCGGCCCGGCCATCCACGCCGACCTGGGCGGCCCGGCCGCCGGCATCCCCTGGTTCAGCGCGGCCTACACGCTGCCCTTCGCCGCCTTCCTCATCACCGGCGGCCGGCTCGGCGACATCTTCGGCCGGGCCCGGATCTTCCGCATCGGTGTGGCGGGCTTCGTGCTCGCGTCGCTGGCCTGCGCGGCCGCCCCGGCCGCCGGGCCGCTGATCGCGGCCCGCGGGGTGCAGGGCGCGGCGGCCGCGCTGATCATCCCGCAGACCATCGGCCTCATCCGGGCCCTCTTCGACGGCGGCGAACTCGCCAAGGCGCTGGGCACCATCGGGCCGGTCATGGGCCTGTCCGCGGTCACCGGGCCGCTGCTCGGGGGCCTGCTGACGCAGGCGGTGTCGTGGCGGGCGGTGTTCCTGGTGAACGTTCCGCTGGGGCTCGCGGTGCTCGTCGCCGCGCGGCTGCTGCGGGAGGACCGCGCCGCCACCCGGCCCCGGCTCGACGTCACCGGCACGCTGCTCGTCGTCGGCGGCGCCGGGCTGCTCGTCTACCCGCTGATCGATCCCGCGGGGACGGACTGGGGCCTGCTCGCGGCCGGAGCCGTGCTGCTGGTCGTGTTCGGCTTCCAGCAGCGCCGCGCGGCCGCGCCGCTGGTCGAGCCGAGCCTGTTCGCCCACCGCGGGTTCCCGGCGGCGCTCGCCGGGTCGCTGCTGTTCTTCGCGGTGATGACCGGCCTGATGCAGGTCGTGCCGATGCAGCTCCAGCTCGGGTCCGGCGCCGACGTCCGCACCGCGGGCCTGACGCTGCTGCCGCTCTCGGCGGGCCTCGCGGTGTCGTCGTACGTCGCCGGCGCCCGGCTGGTGCCGAAGTTCGGCTCGCGCGTGATGTTCGCCGGGCTGGCTCTGCTGGTCACGGGGGTCCTCGCCATGGAAGCCGGCGGCGTGGGCGCCTACCCGTGGGCGCTGGCGCTGTGCGGGCTCGGGATGGGGACGTTCACCGTGCCGTTCTTCACCGCGGCCCTGAGCCGGGTCCGGCCGCACGAGACCGGCTCGGCCGCCGGGCTGCTCAACGCGGTGCAGCAGCTCGGCGGCACCCTGGGCGTCGCCCTGCTCGGCGGCCTCTACCTCGGCACGGGCACGGCGGCCGCGGCGCTCGGCCTGGGTGCCGCGCTCGCCGTGGCCGCCGCGGTGGCGGTGGTTCCGCTCACCGCTCGCAAGGAGGGCAGCGCGCCGGAACTCAGTAGTCGTCGCGGCCGGTGAACTGCTGTTCCAGCAGTTCGGCCGCGCCGGCGACCAGCTCGAGCGGATCGGTGAACTCGTTGATGTCGAGGTTGATCAGCGGCAGCGAGTGCCGGAGCACGACGTGTTCGCCCATCACCGCGAGCCCGCCCACGACGATCGCCTCGCCGACCTCGGTCAGCACCTCCAGGAGGTCGACCTCGTCGTGGCGGGCGAACGGCGTGGCGATCTGCACCCAGTCCTCGCGCTGGTCGAGGATCTCGCGGGCGATCACCACGATCTGGGCGCGCTGTTCGGTGTCGGGATCGTCGCCGAAGACGAGGCGGATGCGCAGCTCGTCGGGCTCGTCGCGCACCACCCGGTACGACTCCCTGATGTAAGCGACCAGATCGCCCCACTCCGCCACGGCTTCTCCGTCCTCGTGCCTGTCCGAGCGCTCAGCGTAGCGATCAGGCGGCGCCGATCCGGTCCAGATCGGCGAGAACGTCGGCGGGCAGTTCGAGCTCGGCGGCGGCGAGGTTCTCCCGCAGGTGCCCGGGCGACGACGTCCCGGGGATCAGCAGCATCGACGGCGACCGCCGCAGCAGCCAGGCGAGCGCGACCTGCATCGGCGTGGCACCGACCCGCGCGGCGCAGTCGTCGAGCAGCCCGGACTGCAGCGGGCTGAACCCGCCGAGCGGGAAGTAGGGCACGAAGGCGATCCCCTCGGCGGCGCACTTGTCGACGAGGTCGTCGTTCTCGCGGTGGGCGAGGTTGTACTGGTTCTGCACGCAGACGACGGGCGCGATCGCCTTCGCTTCGTCGAGCTGCTCGGCGCTGACGTGGCTCACGCCGAGGTGCCGGATCAGCCCCTGCTCGCGCAGCTCGGCGAGCACCCCGAAGGGTTCGGCGAGCGACATCGGCACGGGGTAGTCGCCGGCGGCGTTGCTGAGCCTCAGGTTGACGACGTCGAGCGCGTCGACGCCGAGGTTGCGCAGGTTGTCGTGCACGGCCTCGGTGAGCTCCGCGGCCGACAGCGCGGGCGGCCAGCCCTTGTCCGCGCTCCGCCGCGCCCCCACCTTCGTCACGATGACGAGCGATTCGGGGTAGGGGTGCAGGGCTTCCTTGATCAGGGCGTTCACGGTGTGGGGGCCGTAGTAGTCACTGGTGTCGAGGTGGGTGACCCCGCGGTCGACGGCCTCCCGCAGCACGGCGACGGCGGTGTCGTGGTCCTTCGGCGGCCCCCACACGCCGGGCCCGGCCAGTTGCATGGCGCCGTAACCCATGCGGGTAACGGAAAGTTCGCCGCCGAGGGTGAAGGTGCCGCCGAGGTTCGCCATGCCGCTCCTTGCTCCGGGTGCCGTCGCGGGAAAGTCTAGCCGCGTCCGGCTTCCCGTTTTTGTCGGTGGCAACCGGTAGCGTTTAAATCGGGGGCTGCTCACGTCGCCACGCTGCGGTTTTCCTTGCGCCACAAGGGAAATCGCGACCGAAATCTCTTTCCGAGGTTCACCCGATTCAGCGGTGACGTTCGAACTCGTGTTCGGTAACGTCGTTGGTGTGACTACGACGATTCCTTCCACACAAACGAAAACGCCGGCCGAGAGCTCACCGCTCCGCCATCAGCCGGGCAAGACGATCCCAGGCCGGCGAAGACCCGCCGGGCAAGGACTCCGCGGCCAGCCGGGCCATGGCCGGATTGCCGGCCGCGGCGGGTTCCGGCCGCCCGGCGAACCAGTTCCGCGTGCGGTCCGCGAGCCCGGGCAAGCGGGGATCATCCGCCGCCCAGTCATAAGCGGCGTCGTGCTCGAGGAAAAGGGCCCGGAATTCGGCGTCCGCCAACAGATCCCGCTTCTCGGCGATCCACCGGGCGGCGTCTTCGGGCGAGGCCGTCCGCATGAGGATCCAGCCGTCGCGTTCCAGGCGCAGGTGGCGCTCGCTGACGCCGAGCTCGCGCAGGTCGTCCAGGTATTCGGCGACCTCCGGAGAAACGAAGAGCCGGTCGCCGCCGCGCAGCTGGGCGAGCTGGTCGCGGGTCCGCCGCAGTTGCGCGATGCGCTCCTCGAGGTCGTCGTCGATTTCGGCGATGGCGGTCGCGAGCGTGGCTTCGTCGGCGTCGAGGAGGTCCTTGATCCGGGCCAGCGGCACCCCCGCGGCGGCCAGCGTCCGGATCTTGACCAGGTCGATGGCGTGCTGCGCGGTGTAGCGCCGGTAGCCCGACGAGTCGCGGCCGGGCTCGGCGAGCAGGCCGCGCTCGTGGTAGTGCCGCACGGCTTTGACGGTCACCCCGGCGTAGTCCGCGAGCCGGCCGATCGTGATCATGCGCGCATCCTTCCAGGGCGCCGGTCAGGCTCGCCGGGTCAGGCGGCCGCCGCCGTTACGGAAGCGCGCCCGGCCGTCGCGCAGGTCGTGGTAGGAGACGAGCAGGAGGCGGAGGTAGCCGTCGAACGTCTCCGGCGGGTAGCCGGCGGGCGCGAAGAGCCCGGGGCGGATCGGCACGTAGTACCGCGGCGGCGCCGAGGTCGCCCCACCGGCGAACGCGGTGAAAATCCGCTCCTGCGCCTCGTCCGCCGGCTCGTACGTCATGCGCTCTTCAAGCCGGCCGTCCACGACGCTGACGTCGATGCGGAGCTGGTCGGAGCGGTAGGTGCCCGCGTAGGGCGCGAGGTCGACGTCCGGCTCGGGCTCGGTGAGCACGGCCGGCACCGGAACTCCGAGGTGCTCGCGCAGGAGCAGCTGCAGGATCCGGTCCTGGAGCACGATGGCGCCGGGAGTGTTGCCGAAGGCGGTGAAGACCAGGTCGTGCCCGGGCACCACGCACAGGATGGCCACGCCACCGGGCGAGGCACCCGACATGGCCAGCACGGTCGTGTCGCCGAAGGGGTACCGGACCCAGCCCAGGCCCATCGGCGGGACGTTCGGCGTGGCCATGTCGTGCGACACCCGCTGCATCAGCGCGACCGACTCGGCCGAGAGGAGGTGGGCGCCGGCGGGCGACACCCCGCCCGCGAGGTGGGTGCGCCCGAACGCGAGGAGGTCGGTGACGGTGCCGATCGGCGTGCCACCGGCCGGCCCCCAGGTGTCGGGCAGCATGAACATGTCCGTCGGCCGGGGCGTCATGGTGGCGGGATCCGGGAAGTGGCCGATCGCGGTCCCGCGCAGGATGGCCCGGGCGGCGGAGGCGCCGGAGTCCGTCATCCCGGCGGGGGCGTAGACGTCCCGCTCGAGCAGCTCCGGGAAGGGCAAGCCGGTGACCACCTCCAGCAGCCGGCCCGCGACGATCATGCCGCCGTTGGAGTAGCTGAGCTGATCACCGGGCTCGAAGAGGGTGCCGCAGCTACTCGCCAGGCCCGCCACGTACGCCTTCAGGGCGTCGCGGCCCGTTGCGTCGGGGAAGTAGAGGTCCGCGTCGATGCCGTTGGTGTGCGAGATGAGGTGCCGGACGAGGATCCGGTCCGCCGCGCCGGGCGTGCGCAGGGCGAATTCCGGGAGGTACTTCGTCACCGGTGCGTCCAGGTCCAGGAGCCCGCGTTCGACCTGCTGGAGGACCAGCGTGGTGGTCAGGACCTTGGTCACCGAGCCGAAGAGGAACCCGGTGTCCTCGCGCATCGGGGCCCCGGTGGCGGCGTTCGCGGTGCCGTGGGCCAAGACGATCTGTGCGCCCGCGTGGTGGATGCCGGCGACGAACCCGGGAATGCGGTCGGCCTCGCAGCGGGCGGCGATCTCTTCGCGGATCCGGGCTTCGATGGTGCGCAGTGCGTTCTCGGTCATGCGAACCATCGTCGAACCCTCCCCCTGGGGCGGGGTCAAGCCGGTCACCTGCACGAGAGCAGGCACTGTCTCGGGTTGATCATGTGATTGTCGAAGTCGCATGATCATGTGAGAGGTCCGTGGCTGCTGTTGTACGTTCCCCGATCGCTGCTGCGTTGGATCACGTAGGGCCGGTGAACCTTCAGCACAGTGCCGACCTGCGGGTCTGTTTCCAACGGGTCACCGACCCGCGTGATGCTCGGGGTGTGCGGCGTTCGCTGGGGTCGATGCTGGCCATGGCAGCGGTCTGGGAATGGGCCGCAGACGCCCCGCAATGGGCATTACGAGCGTTGGGTGCCCGGTGGGATCCCCGCCGCTATGGGCGTCGCGCCCAGGTGGAGGGACAGTTCATCGCGCTCCTCTGGACGGCAAATCCCTGCGTGGGACCTTCGCCCGCACCGGCGGCGCCGGGGTGCACCTGATGGCCGGGATCACCCATCACACGGGCATCGTGATCGGCCGGCGACCCGCGGACACCCTGCACACCACCCGCGACCACGGGCTACATCACCGGCCGCGGCGGACACTACGTGTTCTTTGCCAAGAAACAGCTACACCGCCTGCACGATCTGCTGCAGGGCCTGGACTAGACCGCGGCCGAGGCACACCAGCCACGACACCGGTTACGGCCGGACCGAGCACCGCACCCCGCACCATGGCCACCTTGCGCAACCTCGCCATCGGCGCCCTACGCCTGGCCGACACCACCAACATCGCCCAAGCCCTCCGCATCACAGCCCGCGACATCACCGGACCACTCACCCTGCTCGGAATCCCGACCCAACCAGCACCAACCCGACTTTGACGGAACCCTCCCCCCCCCGGGGGCGGGGTCAAGCCGGATGTCCCGGAACTTCAGCAGAGCCCCTTGCCCCGCAGCACCCGGGCGACCGACTCCTGCACCCGCGTCTTCGGCAGCTCGCCGGCTTGCACGGCCTTCTCCAGCCGGTCCAGCACCTCGTCCACCCGGCCCCCGGAGGACCACAAGGCCTCGTCCGCGCCGGCCTGCAGCGCCTTCAGCACCGCCTCCGGCAGCGAGTACTGCGCGGTGATCGCCTTCATCGCCCCGAGGTCGTCCGTCACGATCGGGCCGGTGAACGCGAACTCGCCACGCAGCAGCTGGTAGGCGGCCGGCGAGAGGGACGCCGGGAGGCCGTTGGTCAGGTCCGGCACGTCGAGGTGGCCGACCATCACGGCGACCGGGCCGTAGTCGGCCAGGCCCCGGTACGGCACCAGGTCGACCGCGCGCAGCTTGTCGAGCGGCGGCGTGACCACCGTGCCCTTGTGGGAGTCACCCGAGCCGTGGCCGTGGCCGGGGAAGTGCTTCAGCACCGGCTGGACACCCGCGTCGCGAAGGCCCTCCGCGAACGCTTTCGCGTACGTCTTCACCCGGGCCGGGTCCGGGCTGAACGACCGGTCGCCGATCACGTCGTCGTCCGGGGCGCCCGTGACGTCGGTGTCCGGGGCGAAGTCCACCGTCACCCCGCGGGTGCGCAGCTGGCGCCCCCGTTCGGCGGCCAGCGCGCGGACCTCGTCGGGCGACTTGGTCGCGGCCATCGTCCGGGCCGAGGGCAGCTCGCCGTCGAGGTCGTCGATGCGCTGGACGCGGCCGCCTTCCTCGTCGACCGACACCGCCACCGGCACCCGGGCCACGGCCTGGACCGCGGCCAGCGAGCGATCTTTCAACAACGCTGTTGCGTTACCCCCGACGAAGATCCCGCCCACCTGGTGGTCGCGCACCAGGGACACCGTGGCCGCCGGGTTGTCGCCGGAGACGCCCACGACGACCAGCTGCGCCACCTGGGCGCGGACGTCGAGCCCGCCGACCAGCGGCGCGCAGTCGTCCGGCCGCTCGAGACGTGAGGTGGGGGTGGATGGTGCGGGAGGAGGAGCCGCCGGCGGAGGAACCGGCCGATCGGAGGTCAGCGGCACCGCCAGCCCGGACACGATCCGCGGTTGCAGGCCCGAGACCAGCAGACACCCGGCCACGATGGAGAACGCCACCCCGAGGGCGGCAAGACTTCGGCGGTTCATCGGTCCCTTCACTCGTTGATGTGTCCCCTCGACCGTAGTCGACGACCAAACTTCACGGTGTGAAGAAGGGGCCCGCCGGCGTTAGAGAATTCGTGAAGGCGTCCTCAGCAGACTGGCCCGAGTCAGGTTTCGTCGTGGGCGGGGAGGGTTCGATGGACCAGGTGCGAGTGGCGGCGTGGGCGTCCGACCCGATCGCCCTGACCGGGCTGACCAACCACCTGAAGTCGCGCCCGGAGCTGCTGGTCCTGCCGCGCGCCCGCCGGGGTGAGGCGGCGGTGCTGGTGTTCGCTGTCGGGGAGGTCGACCGCGAGGCCGTCGCCGCGCTGCGGGCCGCGGCCGCCGAGTCGCCGGCCGCGATCGTGCTGGTCGCCGGGCACGTCGACCCCGAGCACGTCGGCGTGCTCGCCGACTGCCACGTCTCCGCCGTGCTGCCGCGGACCGCGCTCGACCGGCTGACCGCGAACGTGCTCGCCGCGGCGCGGGGCCGCTCGTCTTCGCTGCGCGAACAGGTGGAGGCCCTGGCCAACGAGGGCGGCGGGGCGGCACTCACGCCGCGCGAGGTGGATGTGCTTCGCCTGATGGCCGAAGGCTGGGACACTGCCGAGATCGCGGGCAAGCTCTGCTACTCGGAGCGGACCGTGAAGAACGTCATCTACGCCATGACCAACCGGCTCAACCTGCGCAACCGGCCGCACGCGGTCGCGTACGCCGTGCGGGCCGGTGTGATCTGAGGAAGCCTGTTGCGAACGATCGCCCGCCGGACCGCCATCGTGGTCGCCGCGTTGCTCCCGCTCGCCGCCTGCACTCCGGGTGACGCTGGTGACGCCGGGGGGAAGACGAAGCTGACCATCGCGACCTTCGGTGAGTTCGGCTACGCGCCCCTGATCGCCGAGTACGAGAAGCTGCACCCGGACATCACGGTGCAGAACCGCGTCACCGACTTCGACACCCACCACAAGGGGCTCGCCACGCAGCTCGCCACCGGGCGTGGCGCCGCCGACGTCGTCGCGATCGAAGAGCAGTACATGCCGCAGTACCGGAAGGCGAAGGACAAGTTCGCCGACCTCGCCGGCTTCGGCGCCCGCGAACTCGAAAAGCAGTGGGCGCCGTGGAAGTGGGCGCAGGGCACCGACGGCGCCTTCGTGCTGGGCCTCGGCACGGACATGGGCAGCCTCGCCCTCTGCTACCGGCGCGATCTGTTCCAGGCGGCCGGCCTGCCGGCCGATCGCGAAGAGGTCGCGAAGCTGATGCCCGACTGGGCCGCCTACGCCGCCACCGCCGAGCGGTTCACCGCCCAGACGCCGAACGTGAAGTTCGCCGACTCCGCCGGGACCGTCTACACGGCGATGCTCAACCAATCGCCGGAGAACTACTTCTCCCAGCGTGACGACTCCTTCATCGCCGACCGCAACCCGAGCGTGCGCACCGCCTTCTTCCTCTCCGGCGGCCTCGCCGCGAAGGGGCAGACAGCGGCGGCGACCACGTTCACCCAGGCGTGGAACGTGGCGATCAAACAGGGTTCCTTCGCCACCGTCGCCTGTCCGGCGTGGATGCTCAGCCAGATCAAGGAAGCCGGCGGGGACGCCAACCGCGGCAAGTGGGATGTCACCACCGTGCCCGGCAAGAGCGGCAACCAGGGCGGCTCGTTCCTCACCGTGCCGAAGCAGGGCGCACACCAGAAGGAGGCGTACGAGCTCGCCCGCTGGCTGACCGCTCCGGAGCAGCAGAAGAAGCTCTTCCTCTCCGACGGCATCCTGCCCAGCGAGCCCGCGGTGTACGAGGATCCGGAGGTCCTCGCGCACGCCGACCCGTACTTCGGCGATGCGCCGACCGGGCGGATCTTCGCCGCTTCGGCCGATCAGCTGCGCCCGAACTACCGTGGCCTGCGCGATGCCGACGTCCGGCCGGAGTTCGGCCGCGCCCTCGGGCGGATCGAGGAACGGACCGACACCGTCGACCAGGCCTGGACGAAAGCCGTCCAGCAAGCTCAAGCCGCCCTGAAGTAGCCGTTCGTGCAGCACCGGCTCGCCCGCTGGGACCGCAAGGTCACGCCGCTGCTGTTCGTCGCGCCCTTCTTCGTCCTGTTCGTCGTCTTCGGCGCCTTCCCGCTGCTGTACACGGCGTGGGTTTCGCTGCACGACTGGAACCTGCTCGAAGGCGACCGGGGCGCCTTCGGCGTCGCCAACTACGGCGACCTGCTCACCGATCCGCACTTCTACAACGCGCTCGCCAACACCGTCTCCATCTTCCTGCTGGCCGCGATCCCCGAGTTCCTGCTGGCCCTGGGCATCGCGGCGCTGCTCGACCGGCCGCTGCGGGCCGCGACCTGGTGGCGCACCGGGGTGCTGCTGCCGAACGTCGTGTCCGTCGTCGCCATCGGGCTGGTGTTCGGGCAGCTGTTCAGCCGCGATTACGGCGTCGTCAACGAGGTGCTCGGCTGGTTCGGTGTCGCGCCGGTCAACTGGCGGGCGACGACCTGGTCGTCGCACCTCGCCGTGGCGAGCATGGTGCTCTGGCGCTGGACCGGCTACAACGCCCTGATCTACCTGGCCGCGATGCAGGCCGTCCCCGGCGACCTGTACGAAGCCGCCGAGCTCGACGGCGCCTCGCGGTGGCGGACGTTCTGGTCGATCACCGTGCCGGGCATCCGGCCCGCGCTGGCCTTCACCGCCATCGCCGGCACGGTCAACGGCCTGCAGCTGTTCGCCGAGCCGCAGCTGTTCGACGCCGGCGGCTCGGCCGGGACCGGCGGCAACGACCGCCAGTTCCAGACGCTGGTCATGTACCTGTACGAAAAGGGCTTCACGCACCTCGACGCGGGCTACGCGGCCGCGCTGACCTGGGTGATGTTCGTGGTCTGCGCGGTGTTCGCGCTGGTCAACTACCGGCTGGTGCGCCGGTTCGTGAGGTCGGCGTGACCGCGCGGCGCCGGCCGGGCGGCTGGGTGTACGCCGCGCTGACGGGGGTGCTCGGGGCGTCGGTGTTCCCGCTGTACTGGTCGTTCGTCGTGGCCACGCGGGACAACGCGGCGATCGGGGAGACGTCGCCGCTGCTGCTGCCGGGCGGGAACCTGGCCGAGAACGTGCGCCGCGTCTTCGCCACCGTCGACTTCTGGGCGGCCATCGGGAACTCGCTGATCGTCTCGGGCACCGTCATGGTGGCCAACGTCGTGCTGGCGAGCCTCGCCGGGTTCGCGTTCGCGCGGCTCGAGTTCCGCGGCCGCAACACGCTGTTCCTGCTGGTCGTCGGTTCGGCGATGGTGCCGGCGCAGCTCGGCGTCATCCCGCTGTACCTCGTCGTCGGCGACCTCGGCTGGTACGGGCGGCTCGAAGCGGTGATCGTGCCCGCGCTGGTCAGCGCCTTCAGCGTGTTTTGGATGCGCCAGGCGTGCGAGAACGCGATCACCGCCGACCTCGTCGACGCCGCGACCGTCGACGGCTGCTCGATCCTGCGCACCTACTGGCACGTGGCCGTGCCCGCCCTGCGCGCGCCGGCCGCGGTGCTCGCGATGCTGACGTTCATGGCCACCTGGAACGACTACTTCTGGCCGCTGGTGGTCCTCGACCCCAACGAGACGCCGACCGTGCAGGTCGCGCTGTCGCAGCTGGCCAGCGGCTACTACACCGACTACGCGCTGATGCTCACCGGCGCGACCGTCGCCGTCGTGCCCGTCATCGCCTTGTTCCTGCTGCTGGGCCGCCACCTCGTGCGCGGCATCCTGAAAGGGGCACCGGTATGACCTTCCCGGCGGGTTTCCTGTGGGGCGCGGCGACCGCGTCCTACCAGGTCGAGGGCGCCGTCACCGAGGGCGGCCGCGGACCGTCCATCTGGGACACGTTCGCGGCGGCCGAAGGCAAGGTGGTCGGCGGCGCGACCGGCGCCGTCGCCTGCGACCACTACCACCGCTTCCCCGAGGACATCGGCCTGCTGGCCGACCTGGGGCTGAACGCCTACCGGTTCTCGGTCGCGTGGCCGCGGGTGATGCCGGACGGCCGGACGCCGTCGGCGGCCGGGCTCGCCTTCTACGACCGGCTGGTCGACGAACTGCTGCGCCGTGCCGTCGTGCCGGTGCTGACGCTCTACCACTGGGACCTGCCGCAGGCGCTCGAAGACGCGGGCGGCTGGCCGGAGCGGGACACGGCTTCGCGGTTCGCCGACTACGCCGCGGTCGTGCACACCGCGCTCGGCGACCGGGTGAACCAGTGGACGACGGTCAACGAGCCGTTCTGCGCGGCCTTCCTCGGCTACGGCAGCGGCGTGCACGCGCCCGGCGTCCAGGACTACGACACGGCGCTGGTCGCGGCCCACCACCTGCTGCTCGGACACGGCCTGGCGACGCGCGCCCTGACCGCGCAGGCCCGGCCGGGCCACGAGTTCTCGCTGGCGCTGAACTTCGCCCCGGCGATTCCGGACGGTTCCTCGCCGGCGCACGCCGAAGCGGCGCGGAAGTTCGACGGCATCCACAACCGGTTCTTCCTCGACCCGGTGCTGGGCCGGGGCTACCCGGAGGACGTCCTGGCCGACGTCGAGCACCACGGCGGCCGCTTCGCCGCGGCGGTCCGCGACGGCGACACCGACGTCATCGCCGCCCCGATCGACTGGCTGGGCGTGAACTACTACGCCCCGGCGCGCGTCACCCCGCTCGAAGACCCGCACGCGCCGAGCAACTGCCCGCTGCCCGCGTTGCGCGGCTTGGACGTCCTGCCCGCGCCGCCGCCGCTGACGGCGTTCGGCTGGGAACAGGCGCCGGCCGGCCTGACCGGCCTGCTGCGCTGGATCGACACCCGATCCGGCGGGCTCCCGCTGGTGGTGGCCGAGAACGGGGCGTCCTTTGTGGACCGGGTGGTCGACGGCCGGGTGTTCGACGCGGCGCGGGTCAACTACTTCATGGAGCACCTCGCCGCGGTCCACGACGCCCTCCGCGCCGGCGTCGACGTCCGCGGCTACTTCGCCTGGTCGCTGCTGGACAACTTCGAGTGGGCGATGGGCTACACGCAACGGTTCGGCCTGGTGCACGTCGACTTCGAGACGCAGCGGCGGACGGTCAAGGAATCGGGCCGCTTCCTCGGCCGGGTCGCGAAGGCCAACGGGCTAGGAACGCCGGCGGAAGGCGTCGGCGACCCCCGAGCGTGACGGCGTCTCCAGCTTGCCCAGCAGCCGCGCCACGTGCGCCTGGACCGTCCGGCGCGGCAGGGACAGCTCGGCCGCGATGTCCGGGTTGGACCGGCCCTCGGCGACCAGGCCGGCGATGCGGACCTCGATCGGCGTCAGCGACTCCCAGCCGTGGCCCGGCCGGATCGGGGAGAACAGCGCACCCCGGCGGACGCCGAGGCGGCGCAGCCGGGTTTCCGCGCGCCGCAAGTCCCAGCGCGCCGCCAGCGCCGTGTACAGCTCGGCCGCCTCTTCGAACGCCGCGTGCGCCGCGTCCAGCCGGCCCGCGCGGGCCAGCAGCACGGCCGCGTCTTCCAGCGCCGAGGCCAGCTCGGGGCGGCGGCCGACCGCGCGGAAGTGCTCGGCCGTGGCCAGCACCGGGGCCGGGTCCTCGTCGATCAGCCCGCGGCACCACGACGCCGCCGCGTGCGCCCGCGCCGGACGTCGCTCCTTCGCCGCTTCCTCTTCGCACACCGCCAGCGCCCGGCGGGCGCGGCCGACGTCGTCCTGCTCCATCGCGAGCCGCACGAACGCCGGCAGCCACTGGTGCCGCAGCATCATCGCCGCGTACGTCGGGTTCAGGATCGGCTCGAGGACGGTCAGCGCGCGGAGCCGGTCGCCGCGCTGCTCGGCCGCCAGTGCGTCGGCGACCAGCAGGAAGTCGAAGCTCTCGCGCTCGGCGCCGGTCGCCGGGGCGTACTCCTCCGCCGCGTCGAGGTGGGCCGCCGCCTGGGCCCGGTCGTCGCGGCGGCCCGCGATCAGCGCCGCGACGCCGTGCAGCAGCAGCGCCGCCGGGCCCGGCTCGCGCAGGCCGTAGAACGTGATCGCCGGGCCGTCCTCGATGACCGTGTCCAGCTCGACCAGGGCCTCGTCCCAGCGGCCTTCCCAGTACCGGTGCACCGCGGCGGACACCTGCAGCCCGACCGGCAGCGCGTGCCGCGCGGCGACTTCGCCCGCCGCACGCAGGGCGTCGCCCGCTTCGGCCAGGCGGTCGAGGTTCTGCAGCGTGAACACGCGGTTGTCGAGCAGGTCGAGGTGCAGGTCGGCCAGTTCGTGCTCGTCGCCGACGGCCTCGATCGCCGCGTCGATGTGGGCGAGTGCGCGGTCGTGCTCGCGGCGCACCGAATCGACCAGCCACAACGACTGCAGCGCGTGCGCGGTCAGGTAGGGGTCGCCGCCGGCGAGCGCTTTCGTCTCGTGCGCCGTCTGCTCGGCGGTGTCCAAATCGGACAGGCTGCCGCGCCGGAAGTTGGCCAGCAGCTGCCGGTGCTTGACCCGCCAGAGTTCCGGCACCGCCGGGTCGTCGACCCACGCGGCGAGCGTCGCGACGGCGCCTTCGGTGTCCCCGCGGCGGTGCCGCAGCGCCGCGAGCACGTGCCGCATCTCCTCGACGGCGTCCGGTTCGGTGGCGACGTCGAGGGCTTGCCGCGTCAGGGTTTCCGGGCCGCGTTCCAGCCGGAACAGCACCTTGACCAGGGCGACCAGCAGCGTCTCGCGGCGCGGATCGGTGGCGGAACACGCGGCCAGCGCGCGTTCCAGCAGCTCGACGGCGATCAGCGGGGCCCGGGTCGAGACGACCGCGTGGTGCGCGGCGAGCCAGTCCAGTACCCATTCGTCCACTGTGGCCGGTGCCGCCACCAGCTGCTCGGCGACGCGCTTCACCGGCGCGCCGATGCCGGCGAGTGCCTCGGCGGCCTGCCGGTGCAGCGCCGCCCGGGTTCCGGCCAGCAGCCGGTCGTACAGCGCCTGGCGCAGCAAGGGGTGCCGGAACGCCAGCTGCGTCCCGGTGTCGATCAGGACGTTCGCCGCGACGGCTTCTTCCAGGGGCGCCAGCAGGTCGGACGGCCGGGTGCCGAGCACCGCGGCGACGTCGCCGACGGCGAACTCCATGCCCAGCAGCGCACCCCAGCGCAGGACTTCCTGCGTCCGCGCGGTCAGGAAGTCCAGCCGCCGGTCGACCGCGGCGACCACCGAGCGCGGTGCTTCGAACTCCGCCGGGTCGTCGACGTCGGCCTGGCCGTCGCTCACCGCGACCGCGCCCGCCCGGCGCAGGACGTCGACCATTTCCTTGACGTACAACGGGTTTCCGGCACCACGGGCGGCCAGCTCGCGCAACCCCGGCCCGGGCGGCGCCCCGAGCTGGTCCTCGATCAGCCGGCCGACGTCTTCGCCGGTCAGCGGCCCGAGGTCGAGCACGACCCCGTCCCGGGCCTGGACGCCACGCCGCAGCTGGGCCAGTTCGGCGCGGTCCGGCGCCGGGCGAGTGGCGGCCACCAGCAGCAGCGGCAGCTGCCGGGTCGCGGCGCAGAGCCGGTGCCAGACCAGCACGGAAGCTTCGTCGGCCCACTGCAGGTCGTCGAGCACCAGTACCTGCGGCGACTCCGCGCAGAGCTCGTCGACCAGCGCCAGCAGCCGGTCGACGGCGCCGAGCACCGGGTCGGCCGGCCCCCAGCTGCGCCGCGCCGGGCCCTCGCCCGCGAGTTCTTTCGCTACCCGCGCGCGCCGCGGATCCGGCGAATGCGCGTCGATCGCCAGGCATTCCAGCACGACCTGCAGCGGGAACCGGGTGCTCAGCTCGTCGGCGGCCGCCCAGAGCCGCTGGAAGCCGGGGCCGTCCGGCAGTGAGGTGGTGAGCAGCTCGGACTTGCCGATCCCGGCCTCCCCTTCGATCCAGACGGCCCGGCCGCGCCCGGCCCGGACATCGGCGACGAGCTCGGCGAGCCGCGCGGTCTCGGTTTCCCGGCCGAACAGCCGGTGCCCGCTGACCACGACCGGCGCCGCGGGCGCGTCGAGGGCGGCGTCCTGGGCGAGGATCTGCCGCTGGAGCCGTTGCAGAGCGGGCCCGGGTTCGACGCCGAGTTCCGCGACGAGCGTGGCGCGGGCGTCGCGGAAGACGTCGAGGGCGTCGGCGGGCCGTCCGCTGCGGTAGAGGGCGAGCATGAGCGATTCCCGCAGCGACTCCCGCAGGGGGTGCTCGCCGGCCAGCACCGCCAGCTCCGGCGCGAGGTCGAGGTGCCCACCGAGGGCGAGCACGGCCTCGGCACGCCGCTCGAGCGTGTTCAGCCGGAGTTCGGCGAGGTATTCGCGGTGCCGCTCGGCGAACCCGCCGGGGACCCCGGAAAGGGCCTCGCCCTGCCAGAGCGCGAGAGCGTCGTCCAGTTCGGTGACCGCGGCCCGCGGGTCACCCCGCTCGAGGTGCCGCTGGGCGCGTTCGCGGTGCCGTTCGAACAGGGCCGCGTCGAGCGCGTCTTCGCCGAGGAGTAGGGAGTACCCGGCGGGATCGGAGACGAGGACGCTGGCCGCCGACCAGCGCGACCGGTCCGGTTCGAGGGCACGCCGGAGCCCGGAAACGTAGGTGTGGACGCTGCCTTCGACGCTCGCGGGCGCGGAATCGCCCCAGACGCCGGCGATCAGTTCGGCCCGCGGAACCGGCCGGCCGGAATTGACCGCGAGCACCGCGAAGATGGCACGCTGACGCGCGGGGCCGAGGCCGATTTCGGCCGCCCCGCGCCAGGCCCGCAGCGGGCCGAGCACGCCCACCCGCAGGCCGGGGTCCGCATCCCCTGGCATGTCGCTGCCGTCCCCTCTGGGGCGTGCGCCCCAGACCCCTTCCCCCAGGGACATCTCGGTACCGGCTACTCCGATGACCTTACCGACGTGGCAACCCCACCCGAGGTTGCGCGGCGCCGCCGAGATGGAGCGGACGGCGGGTCCGGCTGCGGCGAGCGGCCCGCGGCCGGGGTGAGCGGTCATCCGCCGGAGGGTGGTTCGGTGGGCGGGTGGCGCCGGCCGCTCGGTTCGGCGACGGCGAGCCGAGCCCGACCGCAGCGGCTCGAGGAGGGCCGCGCGCGGCTTCCATCCACGGCGGGGAGGCGGTCGGCTGCGGCGGGCAGGCGGTCAGCGCTGGGGACAGGCGTTGCATCCCCGGTGGGCAGGCGGCGCATCCGTCGCGGGGAGGCGATCAGCCCCGGTGGGCAGGCGGCGCATCCGTCGCGGGGAGGCGATCAGCCCCGGTGGGCAGGCGGCGCATCCGTCGCGGGGAGGCGATCAGTCCCGGTGGGCAGGCGGCGCACCCACCGCGGGCAGGCGATCAGCCCCGGTGGGCAGGCGGCGCATCCGTCGCGGGGAGGCGATCAGTCCCGGTGGGCAGGCGGCGCACCCACCGCGGGCAGACGATCAGCCCCTGAGCATCGCTGCCCGGTCGCCGCGTGCCCCGAAATCGCCGTTCCCGCTCACTCCCCGGCCACCGCCCGGGACCGCACCGCGGGTGCCCGCCGGATGCCGAACGGCCCCATCCGGGCCTCCGCGCGCCGCACGTCCCACACCGCGCCCATCTCCGTGTACGCCGTCAACGCGGCCCGGAACGCCGTGCGCGCCTCCGTCAGCTCGCCCGACTCCGCCAGCAGGATCGCCGCGTCCTCGGTGGCCTTCGCGTGCTTGAGCAGGCGGCCGGCCACCCGGTAGTGCCCGGCCGCCGTCAGGACCGGCCCGGGATCACCGGCCGCCAGACCTCGGCAGTGCGCGGCCGCCGCCGCGTGGGCCGGTGGGACCTCTCCCTCGGGCTCGAGCAGGCGCAACGCCTCCTGCACCCGCCGGTGATCGCCGAGGGACAAGGCGAGCCGGACCAAGTCGGGGAGCCATTGGTACCGCGCCGCCGGGGGGTGGTTGTCCTCCAGCAGGGGCAGCAACGCCGTCAGGGCCGCCTCCGGCCTGCCCTCCTGCTCCGCCAGCAGGGCCCGCGCCGCGAGGAGGAAGTCTCCGCCGTCCGGCTCCAGGCCCGGTGGCCACTGCCGGCGGTCGGCCGCGTCCAGGTGCGTTCTCGCCTGCCCCGGTTCGCCGCGGTGCCCGGCGATCAGCGCGCCGACGCCGTGCACCAGCAGGGCCGAGCCCGGGCTGCGCAGGACGTAGGACGCCGTCTCGGCGCCGTCGCGGATCACCGCGTCCAGCTCGGCCAGTGCCGCCGGCCAGCGGCCCAGCCAGTAGTAGTGCACCGCGCCGGCCAGGTGCATCTCGCCCGGCACCGCGCGGGTCGCGGCGATCCGGCGGGCGGCGTCGAGCGGCTCGGCGGCGTCGTCGAGGCTGTCGAGGTTCGGCACGGTCAGGGCCGCGTCGTCCAGCGGGTGCAGCCCGGCCGGTGCCAGCGCCGTCTCGTCGCCGAGCTTCTCCAGCGTGGCCAGCAGTGCCTCGTGCCGCCCGCGCCACATCTCCGGGACGTCGGTGTCGTCGAGGGTCCGCTTCAGCTCGGCGGTCGCCTCGGCGAAGTCGCCACGGCGGTAGTAGACGTAGGCCAGGATCCAGCGCATCTCGGCCGCGCGCCTGCTGTCGGACGTCCGCGCGACGACCGAGCGGGCCTCGGCTTCGGGCTCCCGGCCGAGCCAGAACAGCAGCCGGGCCAGCGTCGCGGTCAGCGTCTCCCGCGCGTCCGGCGGCAGCGTGCCCTGGGTGACGGCGTGGCGCAGCAGGTCGACCGCGACCCGCGGGGTCTCGGTGGCGACCGTCCCGATGTGCTCCAGCAGCCACCCGGTGACCCACGGGTCCACCTGTGCGGGCGCGGCGGCGAGCTGCTCGGCGACGCGTTCGGCGGGCGCGCCCGCGGCGGCGAAGGCCTCGGCCAGCTGCCGGTGCAGCGCGACCCGCATCGCGGCGGGCGTCTTTTCGTAGAGCACCCGGCGCACCAGCGGGTGCCGGAAGGCCAGCCGATCGCCCGATTCGACCAGCACCCCGGACGTGATCGCCTCGTCGACCGCGCCGACCAGCGCCGTCGGCGGCCGCTCGGTGGCGACGGCGATGTCCGCCAGCGAGAACTCGGGCCCCAGCAGCGCGGCCCAGCGCAGGGTGTCGCGGGTTCCGCTGGAGAGGAAGTTCAGGTACAGCGTGATCCGCGAGCCCAGCGGCGGCGGGATCGTCTGGCTCGCATTGCCGTCCAGGTGCGCGTGGACGCCGTCGAGCACGATCATCGACTGGGCGAGCAGCGTCTCGACGATTTCCCGGACGTAGCGCGGGTTTCCGGCCGCGTAGGAGACGAGCAGCTGCAGCCCGGGCCCGGGTGGCGCGCCGGCCAGCTCGGTGGCCAGCTCGCGGGTGGCGTCCTCGGTCAGCGGCGGCAGGACCAGGACGGTGGTGTCATCGTTGTCAAGCTCGGCTCGCAGGTCGTCGAGCGCGGCCGGTCGTGGCACCGGACGGCAGGCGCCGACGAGCAGCAGCGGCAGCTGCCGCGTCTCCCGGCTCAGGTAGCGCCACACGCGCAGCGTGGTGTCGTCGGCCCACTGCAGGTCGTCGACCACGAGCACGAGCGGCGCCTCCGCGCACAGCTCGCGGACCAGCCCGAGCACGTCGTCGACGGGATCCTCGCCGGACTGCCCGGTGAGCCGCGCGGCCAGCGCGGCCCGGCGCTCGTCGGTGGCGCGCGGGTGCACGCCCAGGGCGTCGAGCAGGGGCCGCAGGGAGAACCGCTGGTCCAGCGCGTCCGCGGCGGCGAAGGCCGGATGAAAGTCCTGCGCCGCGGCGAGGAGTTCGGCGAGCAGGGCGGTCCGGCCGCTGCCCGGCTCGCCGTCCAGCCACACCGAGCGCCCCACCCCGGCACCGAGGCCGACGACGGCTTCGTGCAGCCGGTCGAGTTCGGCCGCCCGGCCGGCGAAGATCTCCGCCCGCTCCGGCAGCGCCGCGGCCGGCATCCGCGCCGGTCGCGCCGGCGGAGGTTTCGGTTGCGGTGCCGCGGGCTTCTCCAGCAGTTCGTCGTGCAGCCGCCGCAGGGCCGGCCCGGGTTCGGTGCCCGACGACTCGACCAGCCTGTCGCGGACGTCGGCGTAGACCGCGATCGCCTCGGTCCGCCGGCCGGCCCGGACCAGGGCCCGCATGAGCAGTCCGCGCAACGTCTCGCGGAACGGGTGTTCGCGGGTCAGCGCGGTCAGTTCGGCGACGAGTTCGGTGTGCCCACCCGATTCCAGCACGACCTCGGCGCGCCGCTCGGTGGTCGCGAGCCGGACCTCGGTGAGCCGCGCGCGCTGGGCGGCGGCGAACGGCCCGGGCAGGCCGGACAGCGGAACGCCGTGCCAGAGCCCCAAAGCTTCGTCGAAGGCCTCGCGGGCACCGCGGAGATCGCCCGCCGCGTGCCGGCGTTGCGCCTGCTCGCGCAGGGCTTCGAACCGGTGGACGTCGATCGCGTCGGCGTCGAGGCACAGCGAATAGCCGGACCCGATCGACGCGAGCAGCTGCGGGCCCTCGCCCTTGACCCGGCCGGGTTCGAGCGCGCGGCGCAGCCCGGAGACGTAGGTGTAGATGGAGCCCTGGGCGCTCTGCGGCGGCGCCTCGCCCCAGACGGCGTCGATCAGCTCCTCACGCGAAACCGTGCGGTTCGGGTGCATCGCCAGTGCGGCGAGGACCGTACGGCGGTGCGCGGAGCCGAGGTCGAGCTCCGTATCGCCCTGCCAGGCCTTCATGGGGCCCAGCAGCTGGAGTCTCGGTGCGGAGCCGTCCGCGGCCGACATCGGTCTCCCTTCGTGCGTGAACGAATCGTCACGCGCCGGATGCCTGCCGTGAGCATACGCGGACGCCGTGAACCGGCAGGCAAGGATGGCGGACATTCGGGCAACCGCACCCGGCTGGGGTTCCGCGCCGCCACCGCGTGCGCCACGCTCGGGGAGCCGGAGAGGAGCGCGATGCCGACCGAAGACATGCAGCGGGCCGCCGCCTGTTTCGCCTCCGCCCTCGAAGGCGCCCGTTCCCGCCTTCGCGACGTCAACAGCGAGATGGCGATGGCGCAGGCGTCGTGGCGCGGTGAGGCATCGGTGCGGTTCGGCCAGGCGATGAACGACTGGGAGCAGGAGTTCGACGTGATCCTTTCGCGGCTGGCGGAGCTGCTGGAGACGACCGGCGGCCCGATGCCGCGGCCGCGCCTGCCGTGACCCGGCTCGACTTCAGGTTCGCCGATCTGGTGCTGGACCGGATGGGGGCGATCACCGGCGAGCTCGGCGAGCTGCTGGCCGACCTGGAAGCCCGGGTCGAGCCGGAGCTGGCGAGCTGGACCCCGGAGGCGCGGGAGGAGTACTGGCGCGCCAAGCGCGACTGGGCCCGCGCGGCCGGCCGGATGCCCGGGTGCCTGGAGCGGGCGCGGGCGGCGTTCGGGGAGCTGTCTTCACGCGCGTGAAGACGGAATAGGGAAGGCGTGAAGACACGCCGTCCACACTGCGCGCATGAAGCCCGTCGAAGTGAGCGTCCTCGCCTCGGACCCGATCACGCACGCCGGCGCGGTGAGCCTGCTGGACAACCATCCCGACGTCCGGCTGACCGACCTGCTGCCGGACGTGCTGCTGGTGATGGAGGACCACGTCACCGAGGCCGTCCTGGGCGAGATCCGGGCGGCCAAGGCGTCCCACGTCGTGCTGGTCGTCGAGCACTTCCGCGAAAGCGACCTGATGGCGGCGCTGGAGTGCGGCGTGGTGGCGATCCTGCCGCGCCGCGAGACGGGCGGCGCCGAGCTGCTGACGGCGGTGCTCGCCGCGGGCGACGGCACGGCTCACCTGCCGCCGCGGCTGCAGGGTGCGCTGCTCGCGCAGGTGCAGCGGATGCGCAAGGACGTCCTGGAGCCGAACGGGCTCACGCTTTCGGGGCTCGCGGCCCGGGAGTGCGACGTGCTGCGGCTGGTCGCCGAGGGGTTCGGCACCGAGGAGATCGCGGCGAAGCTGTGCTATTCGGAGCGGACCGTGAAGAACGTCCTGTACGGCTTGATGACGCGCTGCGGCCTGAACAACCGCGCCCACGCCGTCGCCTACGCCCTGCGAGCCGGCGCGATCTGAGACGTTTTCTTTTCCACTGTCACCTTTTCGTGGGCTAGGGTCCGATCATGGCGCTCACGGCAGTGGAGATCGCGGCCTCCGTCCGGGCCGGGCAGCTCGATCCGGTGCGGGTCACCGAAGAGGCCCTGGAGCGGATCGCCGCGGCGGACGGCGTCATCGGCGCCTTCCGCCGGGTGCGCGCCGAGGAGGCGCTGAAGGAAGCCGCGGAGGTCGCCGCGCGGCCCGATCTGGCGTCGCTGCCGCTGGCCGGGGTGCCGGTCGCCGTCAAGGACGTCACTGAGCTGGCCGGCGAATACGCGTCGCACGGTTCGCTGGCGGGATCGTCCGCACGGGCCGACGCGGACGGTGTGATCGTGACGCGGTTGCGCGCGGCGGGCGCGGTGATCGTGGGGCTGACGCGGGTGCCGGAGCTGTGCATCTGGCCGATGAGCGACACCCCGGACGGCATCGCCCGCAACCCCTGGGACCCGACGTACGCGGCGGGCGGATCGTCGGGCGGCAGCGCGGCGGCGGTGGCGGCCGGCCTGGTCCCGCTGGCCCACGGCACGGACGGCATGGGCTCGGTCCGCCTGCCGGCGGCGATGTGCGGCCTGGTGGGCTTGAAGCCGGGCGCGGACCTGCTGGCCGAGGGTGGCTGGTTCGGCATGTCGGTGCACGGCCCCCTGGCCACGACGGTCGCCGACACGGCCCTGCTGGTTTCGGTGCTGGCTTCCGCTCCGGAGCTGGCTTCGGTGGCTTCGCCGTCTCCGGTTCGCATCGGCCTGTCGACGACGGTGCCGTTGCTGCACACCCCCGTCCCGAAGGAGCTGGTGGCGGCGGTCTCGACGGCGGCGGGCCACCTGGCGGCGGCCGGTCACTCGATCGCCCCGGCGGCCCCGCGCTACCCGGCGACGATGGTCCTGGGCATGACGGCCCGCTGGCTCGCGGGTCCGGCGGCCCAGGCCCGTGCTTTCGACGTGTCGCGGTTGCAGCGCCGCACGCGGGCCCACATCCGCGCGGGACGGCTGGTCGAGCGGGCGGGATTGATCCGGGAGAGCACGCGCGACCGGTGGGTTTCCCGGGCGGAGGAATTCTTCGCGTCGCACGAGGTGCTGCTGACGCCGACGCTGTCGCACTGGCCGGTGAAGGCGGGCCGCTGGCACGAGAAGGGGTGGCCGGCGAACGTCCTGCCGTCGACGCGGCTGGCGGGCTTCACGGGCCAGTGGAACTTCGCGGGTTACCCGGCGATCACGGTCCCGGCGGGCCGGTCGGCGGTGTCCGGGCTGCCGACATCGGTGCAGCTGGTGGCGCGTCCGGGAGGGGAGTCACTGCTGCTGGGCTTGGCGGCCCAGCTGGAAGCGGCGAACCCCTGGCCCCGGACCGCACGCAACTGACAGCGTCCCAATGTGGCCTTCGGTGCGTTCAACGCAACCAAGGCCACATTGGGGGCGCTTGAGTGCGCGCGGCCGGCGAGCCGGAACTGTCGGTGGTCGCCGGTAGCGTGGAAAACGGGGGCTGCTCAGTTGCCCGGCTTGCTCCCGGTCGGCGAGAGCGGCTTCGCGCCATTGCCGTTCGAGCCGTTGCCGTTCGCCGGCTTGGTCGCCGGGCCGTTCGAGTTCGCCGGCTTGGCCGCCTGGGGCGCCGGCTTCGGGGCCGCGGCCGGCTTCGGGGCCGGCTTGGGCGCCGCCGCCTTGGGGGTGGTCGGCTGCACCACCGGAACGACCGGTGCCGCCGGCGTGGTCGCCGACTCCGAGTCGCCGCCGACCAGCCGGGAAGCCTGCGGGATCACGGCCTCCTCCGGCAGGGTCGCCAGCTGCGTCTCGCTCCGGTTGAGGATGTCCTCCGCCATCGCCAGGCTCTTGCGCGCCTGCTCGCGGATCTCCGCCAGCCGCTCGACCTTCCGGTTCGCCACCGTCGTCCGCTGGGCCGCCTGCGTGGTCGCCTCGTCGAGCCGCCGCTTGGCCTCGGCGGTCGCCTCGTCCAGGCGGCGCTTCGCCTCCGCCGTCGCCTCCGCGAGCCGGCGCTCCGCCTGGTTCTTGCTCGCCGTGCGCTGGTCGGCGACGTGCTTCTCCAGCGCCGCCTTCTGGGCCGCCTGGGACGCCTCGAACTCGCGCTCGAGCTTCCGGCGCTTCCGCTCGGCCTCGTTGTCCAGCAGCTCGCGCCGCTGGGCCGCCTCGACCGTCAGCCGCTGGACCTCGGCGCGCGTCTCCGCCAGCGCGCTCTCGTGCTCCGTGTGCAGCAGGTCGGCCTGCTTGTCCAGTTCCTCGACCAGCCTCGTGTACCGCTCACGCAGCTTCGTCGACGCCTCCGTCGAGGAGGCCCACGTCTTCTCCGCGGCCACCTCGGCGCGCTTGATGATCTCGTCGGCGCGGGCCTGCGCCAGCGTCACCGTGCGCTGCATCCGCTCGTCGAGGTCCTCGAGCCGCTCCGGCGGCTTCTTCAGCTCCTCGACGCGGGCTTCCAGCACCGCGACCTGCTGCCGGACGGACTCGGCCTCGCGGGTCGCGGCGGCGGCCTGCGCGGCGGCGGCGTCGCGTTCGCTGAGCACCCGGCGCAGCTGGGCCTCGATGTGGTCGAGGTACTGCCGGACCTCGTTGCGGTCGAAGCCGTGCCAGGCCTGGGTGTACTCACGACGAAGGGGGAGGAGGCCGTTGAGGGCGGTTGCGGCGGGGTCGCGCTCAGGAACCATGGGCCCGACCGTACCCGGGCACCCGCCGCCTCCGCCTTCCGGCTTGACGAATCACCAACACGTGTCGCCGTGTCGCCGGAACGGCCTCACCCCGGAAACGCAGCGTTACCAGTGGAACCCACGCGAAAGCCGGGCCAGGGCCATCGCCGCGCGCGAGAGGTGTTTCTCGCCACGTCCGATCTTGAGTTCGCCCGAACCGCCCGCGGCGGTCGAATCCGGGAAGATCCGGAAACCCTGGTACGCGATCGCGTCGGTGAGCCCCGGCGTGAGCGTGTACGCCAGCCCGATCGCCTGGCCCGCCGGGGTGCCGATGTGCTTAGGCCGCTCGACGAGCGCCGTCATCACCATGTCCGCGGCCTGCTCCGGCGACTTCGTCGGGAACGCGTCGTAGATCTTCGTCGGGCGGATCATCGGGGTGCGCACCAGCGGCATGTGGATGGTGGTGAACGTGATCCCGTCGCCGTGCGTCTCGGTCGCCGCGATCCGCGAGAAGTAGTCCAGCGCCGCCTTCGACGCCGCGTACGCCGAGAAGCGCGGCGCGATGCCCTGAACGCCGATCGACGACACGTTCACGATGTGCCCGAACTTCCGCTCCGACATGTGCGGCAGCACCGCGAGGATCAGCCGCACCGCACCGAAGTAGTTGATGGCCATCGCGCGCTCGTAGTCGTGCATCCGGTCGTAGGACAGCTTGATCGACCGGCGGATCGACCGGCCGGCGTTGTTCACCAGCATGTCGATCCGGCCGTGCTCGGCCAGCATCGCGTCGACGGCCTTGCGCACCGAGTCTTCGTCGGTCAGGTCGGCCGGGTACACCGACGCCGTGCCGCCGGCGGCGACGATCTCGTCGCGGACCTCTTCCAGCTCGTGCTGGCGGCGCGCGACGAGCAGCGGGACACCGCCCGCGGCCGCCACCTTCAGCGCCGTCGCGCGGCCGATGCCCGAGGACGCGCCGGTGATGATCACGCGGCGGCCGTCGAGTTCGCCGCGGGGGCCGTGCTTGCGCGCGCGGAAGGGGTCGAGGTGCTCACGCCAGTAGCGCCACAGCGTCGGCGCGTAGTCCTCCAGCCGGGGGACCTCCACGGTGCCGGCCAGTGCCTTGCGCGTCTCGGCCGAGGAGAACACCGACGGGAACGCCATCGTGTCCAGCAGCACCGGCGGGATGCCGAACCGCTCCATGACGGCGTCGCGCGCGATGGTGACGCCGGGGATGTGCTCGGTCAGCTTGACCAGCCCGACGATCCGCTTCGAGAGGCCTTCACCCAGCTGCACGGTGATCGTCGGCGCGCCCGCGGCCCGCGCGAAGGCGTTGTACACCGAAACGACCGGCTGCGGTTCGGGGTTGACCAGGTGGAAGGCGTGGCCGTCGAGACCGGGCTTGACCACCAGCTCCAGCAGCGCCTTGGCGACGTAGTCGACCGGCACGATGTTGGTGTCGCCCAGGTCGGGGCCGATGACCGGCAGCACGTCGGGCAGCCCGGAGAGCCGGTTGATGGCGGGGAAGAGGTAGTACGGACCGTCGATCTTGTCCATTTCGCCGGTCTCGGAGTGCCCGACGACGACGGCGGGCCGGTACACCCGCCACGGCACCTCGTCCTGCTCGCGGACGATCTTCTCGGCTTCGAACTTGGTCCGGTGGTACGGCGTGACCAGCCGCTGCCCGGCGTCGAACATCTCTTCGGTGAACACGCCTTCGTGGTCGCCGGCGACGGCGACCGACGACACGTGGTGCAGGCAGCCCGCGCGCAGGTCCGCGGCGAGGTCGACGACGGCCCGCGTGCCGTCCACATTGGCCTTGATGCTGGCTTCGTCGTCGGCGGTGAGGTCGTAGAGCGCGGCGAGGTGGACGATGTGGTCGACGCTCCCGCGCAGCTCCTCGCGGTCGGTCTCGGACACGCCCAGCAGCGGCTCGCCGAGGTCGCCGGTGATCAGCGTGACGCGGTCGGAGTGCGGCCACTGGTCGACCAGCGCGGCCAGCTTGGCCCGCGAGGACGCGCGCACGACGAGCGCGACGCGGTCGTCGTCGGGCCGGGAGAGCAGCAGCCGGGTGAAGTGACGCCCGATCAGTCCGGTCGCGCCGGTCACCAAGAACGTCGCCATTGTCTTCACACCTCTCGCCGCCACAGCCCTGACCCTGGGCATTCTGCTGCATGGCGACGGACACGACCACCGTTTCGAAACGTGATGTTACCCACGAGTAACTTAGACTGGGTCGGCGATGACGACGCGGTTCTCCTCGTAGCCGTCCGATCCGCCGACCCAGCGGCCGCCGCACGTCACCAGCACCACGCGGTGCGGGCCGGACGGGCCGAACAGGTAGTCGGCGCGCGCCGCCAGGTCGCTCTTGTGCACGGTGACCAGCTGCGAGATCCGGTACCGCCACGTCTTGCCCGCACTGTCCACAATGGTCACATCGGTGCCGATCCGTTCGGTCCACAGCTCGGCGAACGGCCCGGTCGCGCCCCGCCAGTTCACGTGGCCGGCGAACACGCTGGCGCCGCCGGCCGCGTCGAGTGACGCACCCCACCACGCCGCCTGCCCGAGGTTCGCGGGGACCGGCAGTTCGCCGCCCGGGCCGAGGTTCTGGCGCACCAGCGTCGCCGTCCCGCCGCCGGGCAGCCGCACGGTGCCCGGCCGCTGCGGCGGCGGGGACGGCGGTGCCCCCGGCGACGAGGGTGACGACGGCGTCTGCGCGGCCGGAGCGGCCGGGGTCGCGGAAGCGGTGGCCGTCGGGGACGGGGACGGCACCGGCGCCGCGGCTCCGGCCGCGCCCGAGGCGGGCAGGGCCGTGCCGGTCACGACGATCATGGGCGACGCGGCGACCACGTCCGGGCCGAACTGCACCGCGAGCACCGTCGCCGCGCCGAGGGCGAAGCCGGTGAGCAGCCGGCCCCGGCCGCGCTTGGGCGCGGGCGGATCCCACTGGCCGCCCGGTTGCTCGTCGTCGACGGCCGCCCAGCCGGTGCCGCGGTGCCATTCGTCGACGAACCAGTCGTCACCCCGCCAGTCGCCGCCGTGGTTCGCCACGCCGTTACCGCCGGGACGCCCGCCGCGCGGCGACGCCGATCAGCCCGGCCGCCAGCAGCACGAGCAGGCCGAGCCCGGCCAGGCCCGGCACGGAGTAGCTCGTCTCGACGACCCCGCGTGCCTGCGCGACCGGCTGGTCGCCGGCCGGGATCGCGCGCGGGACTTCGTTCGGCTTGTTCGTCAAGGTCAGCGCGAGCGTCTCGCCCGGCTGCACGGTGCCGCAGGCCGACGGCGGGTTCTGCGGGTCGTAGGCGTTCGTGTACCCCGGCGGCGGGCTCGCCTCGACGACGCAGATCTCCTGCGGGGTGCGGAGGTTCTCGACCGTGACGCCGCCGGTCTTGCCGTCGGTGGTGACGACCGCGGGCTTGCCGTCGGCCCCGGTGAGCGGCTTGCCGTCCTGGCCGAGCGCCGCGGACGTCTTGTCCTTGCCGGTGATCCGCAGGACCGCGCCGCCGACGCCGGCGCCGGTGTTCGCGTCCGTCTTGGTCACCTGGACCTTGCCGGGCTTGGCGACGTTGACGACGCCCTGGGCGGTCAGTTCCTTCTCGCCGCCGGTGGAGACGACGCGCTGCTTCCCGGTGTCGACCGGCAGCCGGACATAGGGTCGGTCGGCCGGAGCGGTCAGCGAGGCCACCAGCTTCGGCTGGTCGCCGGTCGGAGTCAGCTTCACGCGCACGGTGCCGTCGGCGTCCGTCTTGAGCGTGACGTCCTTCGCGGCGGCCTGCGGGCTCGCGTTGCCCGCGGCGCTGTCCGCCTTCCCGTCGTCGAGGGTGGCGTCGGTCGCCGTCAGCTTCACCGCGACGCCCGGGATGCCCTTGCCCTCGGCGTTCTTCACGGTCGCGGTCCACTCGGCAGCTTCGCCGAGGTGCTGGTCGCCCTTCGGCGTGATCACCGAAGCGGTCCACGGCCCGCGGTTGGCTTCGGCATCCGCCTTCAGCCGCTCGACGGCGTCGGCCGCGGCCTCCAGGTGGTTTTCGGGGTCTTGCATGTACTGGAGGTGCCCATCCGCGTCGTAGGCGATCTTGTCGGCGGGCAGGTCCACGTTCTTGTCGGCCGGGGTGCGCGGCGCCGCGGTCCACGAGTGCAGGAGGTGCGCGAGCGCGATCGCTTCGTTCTGGTCCTTGGTGTCGCCGTAGCGCAGCAGCAGGTACGAGATGTTCGCGGCGTCCTCGGCGGGCAGCTTCGTGCCCCACTTCGTGAGCAGCTCGTCGCCGGGCTTGTACTGCTCGTCGGTGTCCGGTGCCTTGAGCATGAAGCTCACGCAGAACACCTGCTGCCCGCCGACGACGTACGACCCCAGCCAGACCGTTTTTTCCGCGTGTTTGTCCTGGCCCCCGACGTGGGCCCCGAGGCCTTCCTGGACCGCGGCCGAGGCGGCAGGTGCGCCTGCCGTCACGGAAAGGGTGCCGAGCAGGGCCGCGGCGACGAGACCGGTGAGCGCGCGAATACCCGCGCGCGGGCGTGTTGACCACCCCATGGTGTCAATGCTCCTTCGGTTGACGCGCGGCAGCGCCCGGCGTCTCTGCAGGTCACACGACTGATCAAGTCCCCGACACGCGTTCGGTGAACATCCGAGCACGCGAGGTGAGCGTTGCGTCAAGCGGGGAAACTGTGTACCGCTCTTCGGGTGGCTGTCGCCGAACGGTCGTGTCGTCCCCTCGCTTACCGTGTCGTCCGCGGCCGGGGGACGGCCGTCGAGTAAAGTCGTCTTTACTCGGCGGGAACCGCTCGTCCCCGGCGGTCGTTGAACCCGATGCAGCGATGATCCACGAAGCAGCAGATCCAGGAGGATCAGGTGCGTTCCAGTAGCAACCCGGCGTTCCGCAACCTGCCCGGCGGCGGAACCCAGACTTACGGGCAGTACGGGCCCCCGGTGGGCTTCAACCAACCCCAGGGCGGCGTGCCCGGTTACGGCCCGGGCCGGGCCACCGCCGGCGAGGGCGACCGCCCGATGACCGTCGACGACGTCGTCGTCAAGACGGGCATGTCCCTCGGCGTCGCGCTGCTCGTCGGGGTGATCACGGGCATCTGGGCGCAGGTCCAGATCACCGAGACCGGCCGGATCTCCGGCGCGCTCCTCGGGGCGATGCTGGCCGGCCTGATCGTCGGGCTCGTCATCTCGCTGGTGATCATCTTCCGCCAGAAGCCCAGCGGCGCGCTGACGCTGACGTACTCGGCGGCCGAAGGGCTGTTCCTCGGGGCGCTGAGCGGCGTGTTCGAGGCGATCTACCCGGGCATCGCGCTGCAGGCGATCATCGGTACCGCGGGTGTCTTCATCGGCATGCTGGTGGTCTACAAGACCGGCGCGGTCAAGGTCACGCCCAAGCTGACCAAGTGGATCGTCGGTGCGGCCGTCGGCGTCGCGATCCTGATGCTGTTCAACCTGATCAGCGCGCTGGCCTTCGGCTTCAACCCGCTGCGTGACGGCGGTCCGCTCGCCATCGTGTTCAGCCTCGTCTGCATCGGCATCGCGGCCTTCAGCTTCCTGCTCGACTTCGACCAGGCCGACCGCATGATCCGCGAGGGCATGCCGTCGAAGTGGGCCTGGTACACCGCGTTCGGCCTGATGACGACGCTGGTCTGGCTGTACCTCGAGATCCTCCGGTTGCTCTCGTACTTCCGTGAGTAAGCTGGCTCACAGTTCCCCAGTGAAGGCGCTCCGTAATCGGCGGGGCGCCTTTTCTGTGGGTAATTCGTGCATTCGCGGACCCCGCTGCGGGCGGCGATCACCCTGCGTGTTTGATGAGCCGGTCGGTTCTCATTTCACATGTGTGAGGTTCACAGTGAGCGTTCCCCCTCCGGCCCCCGGGGGCCAGCAGCCGGTGGGTCAGCCCGATCCGTATGGACCGCCTCCGGGCGGCCAGCCGCAGCAGCCGCAGCAGCCGTACGGCCAGCCGGGCCAGTACGGGCCGCCGCAGGGCCAGCCGGGCCAGTACGGCCCGCCGCCCGGCCAGTTCCCGCCCGGTCAGCAGGGGTTTCCGCCCCCGCCGCCGGCCCCGCCCAAGCGTTCGAAGGCCCTCGGCCTGATCCTGGGCGGCATCGGCGCCGTCGTGGTGATCGCGCTGGTCATCTTCGGGATCGTCGCCTTCATGAAGTCGCCCGCCACCTCGAACGCCGGTGACTGCCTCACGATCACCGAGTTCACCCAGGGCGGTGACGACCCGGCGAAGGCCGACTGCAACGACCCGAAGGCGAACGTCAAGGTCGCCAAGAAGCTGGAGACCTCCTCCGAGAACTGCCCCGGCGGGTCCGACGCCGGCTACGACACCTACTCGGTCAGCGGCCGCAGCTCGTACAAGCTGTGCCTGATGATCAACGCGAAGCAGGGCGACTGCCTGGCGAACTTCACGTCGCAGACCAAGGGCTACCTGAAGGTCCCGTGCACCGACCCGACCAAGGACGGCGAGCTCGTCAAGGTCGTGACGGGCCAGGCCGACAAGAGCGTCTGCGAGGGCACCGACGCCACCCGCGTCGCGGTGTACCCGGAGCCGGCGACGACGATGTGCGTCAAGACGAACGAATAGCCGTGGTTTGAAGAAGGCCCCCTCGCTCGCCGGCGAGGGGGCCTTCTTCGCGTCGAGAGGTCAGGAAAGCCGCTCGATGATCAGCGCCATGCCCTGGCCGCCGCCGACGCACATCGTCTCGAGGCCGAACTGCTTGTCGTGGTGCTGCAGGGAATTGATCAGCGTCGAGGTGATCCGGGCGCCGGTCATGCCGAACGGGTGGCCGACCGCGATCGCGCCGCCGTTGACGTTCAGCCGGTCCAGGTCGATGCCGAGGTCCTGGTAGGACGGGATGACCTGCGCGGCGAACGCCTCGTTGATCTCGACCAGGTCGATGTCGCCGATCGACAGCCCCGCGCGCGAAAGCGCCTGCTTGGACGCCTCGACCGGGCCGTAGCCCATGATCTCCGGCGAAAGCCCGGTGACGCCGGTGGACACGATCCGCGCCAGCGGCGTCAGGCCCAGCTCACGCGCCTTCGTGTCGGACATGACGACCAGCGCCGCCGCGCCGTCGTTGAGCGCGCAGCAGTTGCCCGCCGTGACCCGGCCGTCGGGGCGGAACACCGGCTTCAGGCCGGAGACGCCTTCGACGGTGACGCCGGCGCGCGGGCCGTCGTCCTTCGAGACGACCGTGCCGTCCGGCAGCGTCACCGGGGTGATGTCCTTGGCCCAGAAGCCGTCCGCGATGGCCTTCTCGGCCAGGTTCTGCGAGCGGACGCCGAATTCGTCCATCTCCTCGCGCGTGACGCCCTTCAGCCGCGCCAGGTTCTCCGCGGTCTGGCCCATGGCGATGTAGACGTCCGGGACGTTCCCCTCGGTGCGCGGGTCGGTCCAGCTGTCGGCGCCGGACTCGGCGGTCGCCTGGGTGCGCGCCTCGGCGTCGGCGAACAGCGGGTTGTGCGTGTCGGGCCAGGAGTCCGAGCTGCCCTTCGAGAACCGGGAGACGGTCTCGACGCCGGCCGAGATGAAGACGTCGCCCTCGCCGGCCTTGATCGCGTGGAACGCCATCCGGGTGGTCTGCAGGCTGGAGGAGCAGTAGCGGGTGATCGTGCAGCCGGGCAGGTGGTCGTAGCCCAGTTCGACGGCGACCGCGCGGCCCATGTTGAACCCGGACTCGCCGCCCGGCAGGCCGCAGCCCAGCATCAGGTCGTCGATGTCGGCGGGGTCGAGCTGCGGCACCTTGGCCAGCGCCGCCCGGACCATCTGCACGGTCAGGTCGTCGGGCCGCATGCCGACGAGCGAGCCCTTGTTGGCCCGCCCGATGGGCGAGCGAGCGGTGGAGACGATGACGGCTTCAGGCATGACGTGACACATCCTCGTATCGCGAGCTAAGCGGTTGCTCACATACTGCCTCCTCCGCTCTCCCGGTCAAAGCCGAACGCGACCTCCGCCACTACTGGCACCATCGCTCGTCGTGCCGAACGAACTCGAACGGGTGCTGCGGACCAGGACGATCCTGCTGTGGGGCGCCGGGCTGCTGCTGGTGGCCGGGGTCGCCGCGGCGGTGCTGCTGACGCTGCTGGGCGGCGGCCGCCCGGAGGACTCGGCCCGGCTCGACGCGCTGAAGACCGCGGCCAACATCGTCGTCGGCGCCGGGGGCGCCGCCGCCCTGCTGCTCGCCGCGCGGCGGCAGCGGTCGGCCGAGCTGGAGCTGGTGCGGAAGGACCACGACGCCACCGAGCGCCGGATCACCGAGATGTACGGCAAGGCCGCCGACCAGCTCGGCAGCGACAAGGCGCCGGTCCGGCTGGCCGGGCTGTACGCACTGGAACGGCTCGCGGCCGGGCACCCGGAGCACCGGCAGACGATCGTCAACGTCTTCTGCGCCTACCTGCGGATGCCGTTCGACGCCGAACACGACAAAGAGGAGCTGCAGGTCCGCAAGGCCGCGCAGCGCATCCTCCTGCTGCACTTGCGTCGCGGACGCGCGGAGCAGCCGGGCGGGGACTTCTGGCCGGACACCGACCTCGACTTCTCCGGGGCCGAGCTGGTCGGGCTCACCCTCACGCACTGCACGATCCGGTCGATCACCTGCTACGGCGCGAAGTTTCTCGAACTGACGACCTTTCGCGGCACCGAATTCCGCACCAAGGCGGACTTCAACAAGGCGGAGTTCACCGATCGCGTCGATTTCCGCGGAACCGCTTTCGGCGGCGAACGCGAAGGTTTCAACGGCGCCGTTTTCTCAGGTCCGGCCGATTTCGGCACGAAGTCCACCGCCCGGCTCGCTGGTGCGGAAGCGAAGGAGGGGTTTCCCCGGACCTGGCCGGCGGAGTGGGAAGAACGGCCGATCGCCGACCGTCCAGGCTGGGCGGAATTGGCACGAAAGGACGAACCTGGGCAACCGGCGGCCCGATAGGATCGTCCCACTCGTGAAAGGCCGCCATTCCACGCGGGAGGTGAACTGGCGATGATGGTCCAAGCCGATTACTGGACGTGCCCGTCCTTCCGGACCGGCCGCACGGCCCTCGACGCCGGGCGGAACTTCCGGGACGGGATGACGGCTCAGCGTGCGGCGGCCCCCGGGCCGGTACCGGTGCGGACGAGCGGCTTGGTGGCCGCCTGAGGTCCCCGCCGGGCGGCCCGGCTCCGCGCTCGCTGCCCGGCATCACCGACGCGCACCCGGAGTTCGCCCGGGGTCAGGCCCCGCTGAGTGGACAGCGCCATGGGGCGGCGGGTTGCTGATCCGGCCAAAAGCAGGCCGCCCCCCCCCGCGGCAGGTGACCTGTGCGCCGAAGCCGTCCGGCCGTGACTGTGGTCGGACCAGCAACGATCGGCACAGTAGGCTGGCGGTCGTGGAGTACGCAGAGCACATCGCAGACCTCGTGGGCAACACCCCCCTGGTCAAGCTGAACTCGTTGACCAAGGGGCTCAAGCCGCTCGTGCTGGCCAAGGTCGAGTACCTGAACCCGGGTGGCTCGGTCAAGGACCGGATCGCGCTGCGCATGGTCGAGGCCGCCGAAGCTTCCGGTGAGCTGCGCCCGGGCGGCACGATCGTGGAGCCGACGTCCGGCAACACCGGCGTCGGCCTGGCCATGGTCGCCCAGCGCAAGGGCTACGAGTGCGTGTTCGTCTGCCCGGACAAGGTCAGCGAAGACAAGCGCAACGTGCTCAAGGCGTACGGCGCCCGGGTCGTGGTGTGCCCGACGGCGGTCGCGCCCGAGCATCCGGACTCCTACTACAACGTCTCCGACCGCCTGGTCCGCGAGATCGAGGGCGCCTGGAAGCCCAACCAGTACGCCAACCCGCAGAACCCGGAGAGCCACTACCGCTCGACCGGTCCGGAGCTGTGGACGCAGACCGAAGGCAAGATCACGCACTTCGTCGCGGGTGTCGGCACCGGCGGCACGATCTCCGGCACCGGCAAGTACCTCAAGGAGGTCAGCGACGGCGCCGTGCAGGTGGTCGGCGCCGACCCGGAGGGCTCGGTCTACTCCGGCGGCAGCGGGCGGCCGTACCTGGTCGAAGGCGTCGGCGAGGACTTCTGGCCGGACACCTACGACCGGAACGTCGCCGACGAGATCATCCCGGTCTCCGACGCCGACTCCTTCCAGGTCACCCGGCGCCTCGCGCTGGAGGAGGGCCTGCTGGTGGGCGGCTCCTGCGGGATGGCCGTCGCGGCCGCGCTGAAGCTCGCCGAGCGGCTCACCGAGGACGACGTCGTGGTCGTGCTGCTGCCCGACGGCGGCCGCGGCTACCTGACGAAGGTCTTCAACGACACCTGGATGTCCTCCTACGGCTTCCTGCCGCCGGACTCCTCGGGCGCGACGGTCGCCGACGTGCTGACGAAGAAGAGCGGCTCGCTGCCGGACCTGGTGCACTCCCACCCGAACGAGACCGTCGCCGAGGCCATCGCGATCCTCTCCGAGTTCGGCGTGAGCCAGATGCCGGTCGTCAGCGCGGAGCCGCCGGTGATGGCCGCCGAGGTCGTCGGCGCCGTCAACGAGCGCGACCTGCTCGACGCGTTGTTCACCGGCAAGGCGCAGCTGGCCGACCGGCTGGAGCAGCACATGTCCCCGCCGCTGCCGACGATCGGCGGCGGCGAGCAGGTGGGGGCGGCGATGACCGCGCTCGAGGGGGCCGACGGCGCGCTCGTGCTGGTCGACGGCAAGCCGGCCGGGGTCCTCACCCGGCACGACCTCCTCGGCTTCCTGGCCGGTCGCTGACCGGACCGCAGAAGAGTCTTGATCGGCGGACCCGGCAGGGGCGTTACGAGCGCCCTGCCGGGTGATCCGATAGCGTGGGCGCAAATAGAACAATTTCGCGTCCTCGTCAAGGGGGTTCAAGACCCACATGAGTGCACCGCAGCCACCGAACCAGCCGTGGGGTGGCGGCCAGCCACCTCAGGGCCCGCCGAGTGGCCCCCAGCCGCAGCAGGACAACCCGTTCGGCAGCCCGGAGCCGACCCAGGTGGTGCAGCCCGCGCAGCCCCACGGTGGTTCGCCGTTCGGGGAGACGCCGGAGCCGACCCAGGTCGTCCAGCCGGCCCAGCCGGGTGACGGCGGGGCGGGCGCGACCCAGGCGATGCCGCCGGTCGACGCGAACGCGACCCAGATGGTGAACCCGTTCGGCGGCGACGCCCCGGTCGGGGACTCGACGCAGCTGGTGCCCCCGGGCTCCCAGCCGCCGGCGATCCCGTACACCCCGCCGCCGAGCGCGGCCGACAACCCGGCCGCGGCCTTCGGTCAGCAGCCCGGTGGTTACGGCCAGCAGCCGGGCGGGTTCGGGCAGCAGCAGGGTGGCTTCGGGCAGCAGCCGGGCTTCGGTCAGCCGGGCCAGCCGCCGCAGGGTTTCGGCGGCCCCGGCTTCGGTGGCCCCCAGCAGCCCGGCTTCGGCGGGCCGCAGCAGCCCGGTTTCGGTGGTCCGGCCGCGGGCGGCAACGGCCTGTTCGGCTACATCGCCGGCGGCTTGGTCGCCCTGCTGGCGCTGGCCGCGCTGATCTACTCGTTCGGCTACATGAGCGACGCGAGCGACTATTCGGCCCTCCTGGACCGCGCTCCCAACCAGGCGGCGGTCCAGCAGCTGCTGGACTCGGCCGGGCTCGTCGGGCCGGGCACGGTCTGGTTCTACGTCATCATGATCCTGCTGGGCTCGCTGATCTCGCTGGCCGGCGGCGTCGGCCTGGCGCTGGTGGGCAAGCTGGGCGGGATCCGGAAGTTCGTCCCGATCGCGGTCGTCGCGGGTGGCGCGGTGCTCACGCTGTTCGCCCTGCTGCTCAAGATCGGCATGACGCCGAACGCCGAGACGCTCGCGCGGGCGTCCGCCACCGAGCGGGACACGTTCGGCCTCGGCCTGCCGCCGCTGATCTTCGGCGTCCTCATCCTGATCGTCGGCGTCGCCGGGCTCATCCCGGCGACCCGGCAGTTCGTCGGCCTCGGCGCCGGCGGTGCCGCGCCGGGCGGGCCGCAGGGCTTCGGCGGACCGCCCCCGGGCTTCGGCGGCCCGCAGCAGCCGGGCGGGTACGGGCAGCCGGGTCAGCCTGGTGGGTACGGCCAGCCCGGTGGGTACGGGCAGCCGGGCCAGCACGGCCAGCCTGGTCAGCACGGTCAGCCTGGTCAGCCGCAGGGCTACGGCCAGCCGGGTGGGTACGGCCAGCCGGGCGGGCCCAACCCGTCCAGTGGCGGCTTCCCGCAGCCGCCGAGCGGGGGCTTCCCGCAGCCGGGTCAGCCGGGCGGGTACGGCCAGCCGGGTCAGCCCGGTGGGTACGGGCAGCCAGGGCAGCCGGGACAGTACGGCCAGCCGGGACAGCCTGGTCAGCAGGGTCAGCCTGGTCAGCCGCCGCAGGGCTGGGGTCAGCCGCCGGGCCAGCAGGGTCCGCCGAGCGGTGGGTTCGGCCAGCCGGGCCAGCCCCCGCAGCAGCAGTGGTGAGCTGAAGCGAGCATTCGTGCCCCGGAGCCATTCGGCTCCGGGGCACGCCGCATTTTCCGGGTCCGCTGATTGTCCGAAGAGGACAATCAGCGAGTGACGCCACGGCCCGTAATCGCGTGAGAGCATTTCTGCCACTACCGCACAGAAATGATCTTGGGTTCCGCCGTCCGGCCGAATTCCGTTCTCATTCCGGACTGCTCCCGCCGATTCCCACTAGGGTGAACGCTGTTGTCCTGCGCTCGGCTGATGGGGGAGTTGTGACCGGTCCGCACCGTCATCCGGTGTCGTATTCGCATTCGTATTCATCGGCTCGGCCATCCGGAGTAACGGCGGTTCTCGCCGGCGTGCTCGGTTTTCCGGCCGCGGTCGCCGCGGGATACGTACCGGTCAAGACCTTCCTCGACATGCCGGCGGAATTCAGCCTCGGCGCGCTGCCGGGCTGGGTCCTGGTGGACTTCGCCGCCTACGTCGTCGCGGGCCTGGTCCTGCTCCTCGGTTCGGTGGCGACGCTCTTCCGCGCGACGGCGGGGGCGGTCCTGCTCGGCCTGGGCGCGTTGCTGGCCATCGGCGCCCTGCTCACCGAGCCGATGTCGGTGGGCGTCCCGCCGGCCCGGTTCGCCGACGCGATGTTCACCCACGGCGGGTTCGCGATGGCCGACCGCGTCGGGTTGGCGGCGCTGGCGGTGCTCGTGCTGGTGCTGGCGTTCCTGCCCCCGACGTTCCGCTACCTGCGTTACCGCACGTCCGTGGTCCCGGTGCTGTCCGGGCAGGGCGCGTACTCGTCCCGGAGCTGGTGAATGGCGGTCGCGGCCCCGCCGAAGCGGGGTACCGGACCGGCGGTCGCCGCGGGGGTGCTCGCCGTGCTCGGCGGCCTTTGGTTCCTGCTGGGCATCTTCTGGGCGAGCCTCGTCCTGGGGTTCGGCCAGCGGGACCTGATGGTCCCCGGCCAGCTCGCCGACGCCGTCATCGGCCTGCTGCTCCTGCTCGGCGGAGTCGCGTTGCTCGGGCGCGCGGAGGCGGGCCGGCTGCTGTGCCTGGTCGCCGCCGTCCTGGCGCTGGTCGCCCCGATCGTCGACATGGCGCTCCGCTACCAGCGCGTCCTCTTCCTCGTGGGCGGCCCCACGGGAATCGACTCCGGCCTGCCGCGCGGGATCGCCGTGGCGGTGCCGTTCGTGGCCCTGCTGGTCCTCGCGGCCCTGCCGGCCACGCGCCGTTGGACACGCCGCTGAGATCCATCCCACCTGACGGGAATGTCAGGGGCGGCCCGTACGCTGAACCAATGGTGGACGACTACTCCGTACTGGGCTTCGAGACACGCGCGATCCACGCCGGTCAGAAGCCCGATCCGCGCACCGGCGCGGTCATCGTGCCGATCTACCAGACCTCGACCTACGCGCAGGACGGCGTGGGCGGGACCCGCGAGGGCGACTACGAATACTCGCGCACCGCGAACCCGACCCGTTCGGCGCTGGAGGAGGCGCTGGCCTCGCTGGAAGGCGGCCGGCACGCGCTGGCCTTCGCGTCCGGCATGGCCGCCTCCGACGTGGTGCTGCGCAGCACCCTCCGCCCCGGTGACCACCTCGTGCTCGGCAACGACGCCTACGGTGGCACGTTCCGCCTGATCGACAAGGTGCTCAGCCTGTGGGGCGTCGAGCACACCGTCGCCGACCTCGCGAACCTCGACGAGGTGCGCGCCGCGATCCGGCCCGAGACCAAGCTGATCTGGTGCGAGTCGCCGACCAACCCGATGCTGGGCATCGCGGACATCGCGGCGCTGGCCGGGGTCGCGCACGACGCCGGTGCCCGCCTGGTGGTCGACAACACCTTCGCGACGCCGTACCTGCAGAACCCGCTGTCGCTGGGTGCGGACATCGTGCTGCACTCGACGACCAAGTACCTCGGTGGCCACTCCGACGTCGTCGGCGGCGCGATCATCACGAACGAGGACGAGCTGCGCGAGCAGTTCTTCTACCTGCGCAACGCCGCGGGCGCGGTGCCGGGGCCGTTCGACGCCTGGCTGACGCTGCGCGGCATCAAGACCCTCGCCCTCCGCATGGAGCGGCACAGCGACAACGCCGAGAAGGTCGTCCAGGCCCTGGTCAAGCACCCGAAGGTGGCGAAGGTCTACTACCCCGGGCTGCCGGAGCACCCGGGCCACGAGACGGCGGCGAAGCAGATGCGGCGCTTCGGCGGGATGGTGTCCTTCAGCCACGTGGACGGCGAGCAGGCCGCGCTGGAGGTGGCTTCGCGCACGAAGCTGTTCATCCTCGCCGAGTCGCTCGGCGGCATCGAGTCGCTGATCGAGCACCCGGGCAAGATGACCCACGCGAGCACCGCGGGTTCGACCCTCCAGGTCCCGGCCGACCTGCTGCGCCTTTCGGTCGGCATCGAGGACGGCCGCGACCTGGTCGACGACCTGCTGGCCGCGCTGGGCTGAGTCCGCCCCGGTCAACTTACGTCGAGGCCGCCGCCGTAGAGCCGCTCCACCCGGAGCCGGATGACCACGCGGCGGTCCTCGACCATGTTCCGCAGGAACGCGGCCTCGTCGCCGGGGTCGCCGAACGGCGCCTGCATCGCGAGCAGCTCCCGGCCGGTCTCGTCCCCGGGCACCGCACTGACCGGTGACACCTCGGCCAGCCCTTCGGCGACGGCGAAGGCCAGGTGGTCGTCGCTGCTGACGTGCAGCGAGGCGTGCGGGTCACGCGCGAGCTGGCGGACCTTCGCCCGCCCCGCCGTGGACCCGATCCGCACCACGCGCTCGTCCGGGTCCCAGGCGTAGGCGACCGTGGACAGGTGCGGGAAGCCGCCGCGGTTGACGGTCGCCAGTGCGCCCAGGCTGTGGGCGGCCAGCAGCCGGCTCGATGCTTCTTCGGTGGGCTTGGCGGGTCCGGGACCGCGGCCCGGCTCGTAAACGGTGGTCACCCGATGATCATCGGGGACCGGTGCACCCGGCGGAAGAAGGCACTTTCGTGTTCCCGGGGAACACGGAGGTAACCCGCCAGGTCAGGGGTTGTAGTTGCCGTGCACGACACCGCCGGGCGACGACGTGCCGGTGGCCGGCAGCTTCGCGCCGTCGACGCAGCCGCCGACCAGCTCGACGTGGCTGTCGTGGCGGATGTACTGGGCCGGGGAGCCGCACGAGGCGTTGTCCACGGTGATGTACGCGGCGCCCGTCAGCGCGGCGGCCGAGGCCAGCCCGATCACCAGCGGGAGCAAGCCGGCGGAGCGGGTGGCGCGAGCCCGTCGGGCCGTGTTCGCGTCGTTGCCCGATGCCATGGTTGCTCCTTGTTTACCGCCTGTTGACGCGACCCAGGGTACCCGGCTCACGGTCCGCTCAACCTGTGGAGTTCCTGAGTGGCATAGTCCGGCCCATGGAACTCGTCACCCTCGAGCGGATCCAGGCCGCCCGGGAGCTCCTCAAAGGAGTGACCCGGGTGACGCCGATGGAGCACGCGCGCGACCTGCGCCGGCTCCACGGCGGGCCAGTGCACCTGAAGTGCGAAAACCTGCAGCGGACCGGGTCGTTCAAGATCCGTGGCGCCTACACCCGCATCCACGGCCTGACCGAGGCCGAACGCGAGCGGGGCGTCGTCGCCGCCAGCGCCGGCAACCACGCGCAGGGCGTCGCGCTGGCGTCGTCGCTGCTCGGTGCCAAGTCGACCGTCTTCATGCCGCTGCGGGCCCCGCTGCCGAAGCTCGCCGCCACCCGCGGCTACGGCGCCGACGTCCACCTGCACGGCGCGCTCCTGGAAGAGACGCTCCGGGCCGCGATCGAGTTCGGCGAGCGGACCGGGGCGGTGTTCATCCACCCCTTCGACCACCCGGACGTCATCGCCGGCCAGGGCACGGTCGGCCTCGAGATCCTCGAGCAGGTACCGGGCGTGAAGACCATCCTGGTCGCCACCGGCGGCGGTGGGCTGGTCGGCGGGGTCGCGTCGGCGGTGAAGGCGCTGCGCCCGGACGTCCGCGTCGTCGGCGTCCAGGCCGAGGAAGCCGCGGCGTACCCGCCGTCGCTGGCCGCGGGCGCGCCGGTGCGGCTGAGCACGACCTCGACCATGGCCGACGGGATCGCGGTCGGCGAACCCGGCCTGGTCAGCTTCGCCCACGTCGAGTCGCTGGTCGACGACGTCGTGACGGTGTCCGAGCAGTTCCTCTCCCGCGCCGTGCTGCTGTGCCTGGAGCGGCGGAAGCTGGTGGTCGAGCCGGCCGGCGCGGCGACGGTCGCCGCGCTGCTGCAGCACCCCGGCGTGTTCGAGCCGCCGGTGGTGGCCATCCTCTCCGGCGGCAACGTCGACCCGGTGCTGCTGCTGCAGATCATCCAGCACGGCATGACGGCGGGCGGCCGCTACCTGCACCTGAGGCTGCGGGTCCCGGACCGCCCCGGCTCGCTGGTCGGCGTGCTGTCCTGCGTCAGCGAACTGGGCGCGAACGTCCTCGACGTCGAGCACTCGCGCATCTCCGGCAGCCTGGACCTCGGTGAGGCCGACGTCGCGCTTTCGCTGGAGACCCGCGGCCCCGAGCACTGCAAGGAAGTCGAGGTCGCGCTGACGAACGCGGGCTACACGGTCGTCTGATCTTCCCCGGTGATCGCCGCCAACGCGAGGTCCTTGGCGGGTTCGGGGACCTCCGAAGGCGCGGTGAACCGGCGGGCCCGGATGTGGGCGACCAGGTCCGGGTCCGGCGGCACGCCGTGCTCACGCAGGTAGTACGCCACCGCGCCGGGCCAGGCCCAGGCGCCGTCGGTGCGGAAGTTCATCGGCACCGCGTCCGGGCGGTCCGGCGCGAACGCGTCCGGGCCGTTGCTGCGCGAGGCCAGGATGACCGGCGCGGCGTCGAGGTACGCGAGCACCCGCTCGGCCTCCGCCGGGACGAGCGGCTGACGGCGCACGAGCGGCTTGCCCGAGGCGTCGAGGCCGTCGTAGATGCGCGGGGTCCGCACCGCACCCCCGGCCGCCGGCGGCGTCAGCCCGGCACGGTCTCGCAGCCAGCCGGGGATGTGTTCATCGGCTCGCGGAAAGAACCGCAGCTCGTCCTGGAACCCCAGCGGCGGCGGCTGCTGCCGGAACGGCGGTTCGAGGTCGGGGCGCACGAAATCGACGTGCGGGGATTCCAGCCCGGGCTCGAAGACCAGGATCGCGCCGAGCCAGGTGCCGGCGCCGGGCCGGTACATGCCCGACCGCAGCACGCCGAGCAGCCGCACCACCTCCGGCGGCGGCTGCAGCACGCGGGGCCGCCCGTCCGGGCCGGTCACCAGCAGGTCGGCCTCGACGTGGCGGCCCGCGGCGCGGTATTCGACCCGCAGCTGCCCCCACCCCGGCGGCAGCTGGGCGGCCAGCACCGCGCCGATCTGCCGGACGAGCTCCTGCTGCTGCTCCGGCCGCAGCGGTCCCGGTGGCTGCGTCATGGTCAGGCCCCTTCGGCGCCTTGGCGCAGCCAGTCCGGCGTGCGCCGCTCGGAGCGGGGATAGCGCCGCAGCTCCTCGGCGTACGCCTCGGCGGGCGGCGGCTGCTGGAAGCCCGGGTCTTCGGTCGTGTTGAACTGCGCCTTGACCGAATCGGGGAACTTGACCTCGTACTTCACGCTCACCCACGTGCCCCGGCCGTCGGACAGCGAGGCGGCGCGGTGGCGGCGCAGCAGGTCGAGCACCTGCTCCGGCGGCGTCCACGGGTACACCGTCCCGGTGAGCGTGTGCACGATCGCGCCGGATTCTTCGTAGTCGCCGACCGCACGGTATTGCAGCTGCAGGTAGTCCCAGCCCGGCGGCAGCGCGAACGCCAAGTGGTCGTTGAGGTCGCGCAGCAGGTCGTTCGGCTCGTCGGCGGCCTTCCGGCCGCCGCTCTCGCCCTTGCGCTCCCGGTACCAGGCGGGCAGCCACTCGTCGTCGCGGTGGAAGACCTCGAAGTCCTCGTCGAAGGCGTCGGTCTCGATCGGCGGGTCCCACATCGGGTCGAGGTCGTAGTTGTAGACGACCTGGTACGCCCCCGACGGTTCGACCGTCAACCGCAGGGAAAGCCAGGTCCCGCGCCCGCGCGAGTACTTCTTGTTCCGCAGCTCGTGCAGCAGCGGGCTGACGTCGGGGGGCGGTTCCATGTGCGCGGCGCTCCCGTCCGGCATGACGACCGCCAGCGAGATCTCCTCGACCGACGTGGTCAGCCGGACGGTCATGTCGATCCGCAGCCAGCCTTCCGGCGCGGCCTCCATCAGCCAGCCGGCGATCCAGCGGACCACCTGCTCCGGTTCCGCGTCCCGCAGGTCAGGTCCGGGTGGGGGGTACCACGGGGGCTGGGTTCGGGGCATTGCGGAAGCTCCTGTAGTTGTAGGTGCGGGTGCCGTCGGGGTGGATTCTCTCGGACATCACGTGCAGGCGGTCGGGGGTCTCCCCGACCGACGGCGCGTCCCCGTAGACCCGGACGAGCCCGTGGTCCCCGCCTCGGTTTTCGAACGTCTGGCGGTCGATCTCCATCCGCCGCCAGTTGTCCGGGTCGTTCTTCACGCTGTGGTTCTCGTAGTAGTCCTGCGGCACCATGCCGAGGCGGCCCTGGAGCCCGCCGGAGCGGTGGTCGGCCGTGTGCCCACCGCGGTTGACGCTGCTGCCGGGGTGGTCCGCCAGGCCGGTGTGCCCGAGTTCGCGCTGCACCCGTTCGTCGACCCGCCGCTGCGCCGGGCTGCTGTAGTCGGGCTCCCACGAAACGGCCGCGTTGCCGTGCGCGTCGGAGTGGTAGTGCATGTCGCCGATTTCGTACTTGACCCCGCGCACCGGCATGCCCTCGGGACGGCCCCCGTGCTGGTCGTGCCGGGTGTTCGCGTCACCCGTCTCCGGGTTGATCATGCCGCGTTCGTTGTCGTGCCAGGTCTTGACGTGCGTGAACTCCGGCGGGTTCTCCCCGTTGGTGTAGAAGGTGCCGTGCCACTGGTCGGTGCCGTCGGGCGCCCTCGAGTAGATCTCGTACCGGCTGTTGGGCCGGAGGTCCTCCGGCGGCGTGGCCCCGAAGGGACCGTCGCCGTCGTGGCTCGGGTCGTACCCGGTGATCCGGCGTTCGGTGATCGGCCGCTCCGGCGTGTCGAGGGGCGGGTCGAAGTGGTCGAGGTCGAGCTCCGGCTGGCCGTGCGCGTCCGTCCGGAACTCGAAGTGCCCTTCGCCGGTGTTGACCCGGTACTGGACGTCGCCGAGCAGGTGCGAGCAGTCGGGGTTGCCGACCTGCAGCTTCGGGTCCAGATCGGGGCCGACGCGGGTGTTCGGCACGTCGGCGTCGACGTGCGTGATCCGCGGCGGCACCTCGTCGTTGGTGTAGACGCGGGTGAAGCGGCCGTTGGGGTCGGTGATCTCGTACCGCGTGTTCGGTTCGAGGTGCCGCGGGTGCGCCGGGTCGAAGAACCGCTCACCCGGCTGGAGGACGAGCGGCTTGTCGTGCTTGAACTCCGGTTCCTGCCAGCCGCCGTCGATGTCGTGCATGTCGGGGTGGTCCTTGCCCCGGCTGAGCGCGCTGTCGGCGTCGACGTCGTGCGCGTCCCCGTGGTGGGTGTCCGGCGCGAAGCCGTCGTCCCCGGCCCGGTGCACGGAGCCGTCCGGGCGGTGGGTGTTCCACTCGCCGTCCGGCGGGATCCGCGGCCGCATGCGCCCGTCGGGGCCGATCTCGTAGTCGGAGGAGAAGACACGGCCGTGCGAGTCGGTCCAGGCGGGCCTGGTGGGGGCGAGCACTTCGGTGTCGAGCTCGCGCGACAGCCGGTGCGCGAAGTCGTTCGAGCTCGCGTCGCACCCGATCAGCCGGACCGGGCGGCCGTCGTAGTCGGCGTTGCGGCGCAGGATGTCCGCGAATTCCTCGGGCGTGTACAGCCGGTCGCCGATCCGGGCGTGGCCATCGGGCGTGACGTGCACGTCGACGGTGTAGCGCCCATCCGGGTCGGGGTGCACGCGGTGCGGCAGGTCGCCCATCTCCGGGTCGCCCGCGTGGTACGAGCTGCCCGACGGCGTGCTCTCGGAGTGCCGCGCGTTCACCTCGTCCGGGGTGAGCGGCCCGGAGTCACCGGCGTGCGGGCCGCCGTCGGGGTCGTGGGGGCCGTTCTCGTGCGGGCCCCCTTCGTGGGGACCGTGGCCGGGAGGGCCGCCGTCGGGACCGTGCGGGCCGCCGGGGCCGTGCGTGCCGGGACCGCCGGGCCGTGCGCCCGGCGGCGGAGTGCCGGGGCCGTGTGTGCCGGGGCCGAAGCCGCGGGCGGCCGGTGCGGGAGCTTGGGGGCTGTGCGTGCCGGGGCCGCCGGACCGGGCGGCCGGAGCGGGAGCGTCGGGCGTGCGGGGCGCGGGGCGTCCGCCGGGCAGGTCGCCGCCGGTGCGGGGCCGGGCGGGGGCGTCGACGTGGGCACCGGGGCTGCCGGGCGTGCCCGTCCAGCCCGGGCCGCCGCCGGTGCGCGGCGACCCGCCGCCGGGACCACCGCCGCCGGGAGTACCACCGGGTGCGCCGCCGGGTGGCATGCCGCCGCTCGGCATCGGCTGGCCGCCCGGCGCGGGCGTGCCGTCGCCACCTCGGGGCGACGGCACCTGCGTGCCCGGGTCACCGGTCCGAGGCGCGACGGGAGCGGTCCCGCTGGCCGAGGTGCCATCGGCTCGCGGCGGCGCGGCACTGCTCGGGGTGTCGGCGCCGGAGTGCGTCCCGGGCGCATCCGACCGGGCGGCGGGCGAAGAGCCGGAGTGCGCGGGACCGCTCCCGTCGGCGTGGTTCGGCGAGCCGGAGTGCGTGGGCGCCGGGCTGGTGTCGCCCGCGCGGGTCGGCGCGGGAGCACTGTCCGCGCCACGAGCCGGGGAGGGGCCGGAATCTCCGGTGTGTGAGGGGGTGCCGTTGCCGCTGTGGGTGGGTGGCGGGGTGGTGTCTGCGCCGCGGGCCGGCGAGGGGCTGGAGTCTCCGGTGCGGGAGGGGGTGCCGTCGCTTCCGCGGGTGGGCGAGGGGCTGGAGTCTCCGGTGTGGGAGGGCGTGCTGTCGCTTCCGCGGGCCGGGGACGGGCTGGAGTCTCCGGTGTGCGAGGGCGGGCCGTCGGTGCCGCGGGTGGGCGAGGGGCCCGATTCTCCGGTGTGCGAGGGCGGGCCATCGCTTCCGCGGGTGGGCGAGGAACCGGAGTCTCCGGTGTGCGAGGGGGTGTCGTCGCTTCCGCGGGTGGGCGACGGGCTCGAGTCGCCTGGGTGCGAAGAAGTCCCGTCGCCCGTGTCCCCGGTGCGGGACGAGTCACCCGACCGGGCGGAGGGATTGCTCTCACCGGAGCGAGCCGCCGACGGGCTGCCGTCCGGGGTGCTGTCGCCGCCGTGTGCCGTGCCGTCTCCGTCGGCCCCGGAGGACCGTGAACCGTCTCCGTCGGCTCCACGCGACGAGGAACCGTCCGGCGAATCCGGGTCCGCGTGACCGTCACCGCCGTCGGGCGAGTCGCCGTGTGCGCGGGCGTGGACTCCGCCCCCCTCGCCCTTGGGGATCTTGTGGACGAAGCCGCCTTCCTTGACCTTCAGCCCGTCCAGGCCGCTGACCTTGCCCAGTACCTTGCCGAAGACCTTCGCGATCTTCTCGAAGATGTCCACGAGCTTCGAAAGCAGCGGCGAAACTTTCCGGATCGTGTCGGTCAGCTTCTTGAGCAGCTCGCCGATCTTCTTGCCCCACTTGGCAATCGCGGCCGACGCCTGGGCGACGACGACCGGCGTGCCGAAGCCGAGGGAGAAGACTTCCTCCATCACCCACGCGATGAGCTTGCCGACCAGGTCGGCGATCAGCTGCCGCACCGTCTCGCGCACGAACGAGACGACCTGGCCCATGATCATCGTGACCGTGCTGATCGCGCCGGCCACCGTCGCCGCGCCGGACAGGGCTTCGCTGTGCTCGGCCGCGAACTTGCGGTACGCGTCCGCGCCCGCGCCGGTCCAGCCCGTCGTGCCGTTCTTGACCGCGTTGTCGAAGTCGGTCTTCCGCTCGCCGAGCGCCTTCGAGACGTTGCCCCAGGTGTCCGCATAGGACTGGATCACCGGCGGGTTGCCCGCGACGGAGTCCAGCATGTCCTTCAACGGCTGCACGTGCTCCATCAGGAACGACGCCACCGACGACATCAGGTACCCGAACGGGTCGATCGCCGCCCCGGCGATCTCGCCGGCCAGCGACAGCATGCCGAGGCCGCCGGAAACCCAGTCGCCGTCCTTGATCCCGTTGAACGCGTCCATCGACGACTCGGCGATGCCGATGCCGCCGGCCCAGCCGTAGTCGCCGTTGCCCGCCGTGAACGCGCCCGGCCCGTCCGGGTCCTTCTTGGCGTCCGCGACGAGCGGGTTCCCCTCCGGCATCAGGCACCGTCCACGGACTTGTTCAGGTCGTCGGCGACGCCGCCTTCGTACTTGTGGTAGGCCGCCGCGGCCTCGCGGACCTTCCCGGACACGGCCGTCATCGCCTGCACGGCGTCCTTGAGCGCGTCGATCCCGTACTGCTCCACCGGATCGAGCAGCATCCGGAACGGCTGGCAGAGGATGCCGTACGCGTCGGTCGGCATGCTCACCTGGTTCGCCGCGTCGACGGCCTGCTGCAGCCCGTCACCGATGGCGTCGAGCTGCTTCGCGTGCGCCGTCAGGTCGGTGCTGAGTTCCACATCCGTCATCGGTTCCCCCTCAGGAAAGAATCGGTCCGCCGAAGTCGTCGTCGTCTTCGTCGCCGCCCGGACGGCGACGGCGCGGTGGCGGCGGGGTGCGCGGCGCCGCGGGCGGCGGCTCCTCGGCGTCGTCCGGCAGGAACCGGCGGACGCGGTCGGGTTCCGGGAACGCCGGTTCGGCCTCGGGCGGCGGTTCCGGGAACGTGCTCTGCGCCTCGCGGACGATCTCGGCCGCGGCCTGGTCGCCGGTGCCGGTGGTCTCCGTCATGGCCTGCTGCAGCAGCTCGGGAATCCGTGCCTGCGCCCGCTGCACCAGCTGCATGACCTGCGCCGACACCTCGGCCATCCGCTTGCCGGCCGCCGACTCCGCGATCACGAGGTTCTTCAGCAGCCCGCGGGAATCGACGGTCACCTGAACGGACCCGTCCTTCGACCGCTCGGTGACCGACTGGCCCTGCATGCGATCGGCCAGCGCCTGGTACCGGGCGGCGTTCTCCTCGAGCCGCTTGGTCCAGTTGTCGATCATCGCGTCGCTGGCGTCGATGCTGTCCGGCATCACGGCCCCTTCTCTCTGCTTCCCCACACTGACGGATCCCGGGTCCCGCCGGTTCCCGATTCACGTCAAAGGCCACCATAGGGGACCAGCAGGTCTCCTACGGTGGCCTTCGCCGAGATGTGTCAGAGGTTGCCTCGGCGCTGTGCTGATGGCGCCTCGGCGTTAAAGATTGCCTCGGCGCTCCTGCTCCCGCTCGATGGCTTCGAACAGCGCCTTGAAGTTGCCCTTGCCGAAGCCGAGCGAGCCGTGCCGCTCGATCAGCTCGTAGAACACCGTCGGGCGGTCGCCGATCGGCTTCGTGAAGATCTGCAGCAGGTAGCCGTCCTCGTCGCGGTCGACCAGGATGCTGTGCTCCTTCAGCGTCTCGATCGACACGCGGACGTTGCCGATCCGGGCCCGCAGCTCCGGGTCGTCGTAGTAGGAGTCCGGCGTGTCGAGGAACTCGACGCCGGCGGCGCGCATCGCCGTCACCGTGGCGATGATGTCGTTGGTGGCCAGCGCGATGTGCTGGCAGCCGGCACCGCCGTAGAACTCGAGGTACTCGTCGATCTGCGACTTCTTCTTCGCCACGGCCGGCTCGTTCAGCGGGAACTTGACCCGGTGGTTGCCGTTCGAGACGACCTTGCTCATCAGCGCCGAGTACTCGGTCGCGATGTCGTCGCCGACGAACTCCGCCATGTTCACGAAGCCCATGACGCGGTGGTACCAGTCGACCCAGTAGTCCATCTTGCCGAGCTCGACGTTGCCGACGCAGTGGTCGACGGCCTGGAACAGCCGCTTCGGCGCACCTTCGGGCCGCTTGACCGTGCTCTCGCGCGGCTCGTAGCCGGGCAGGTAGACGCCCTTGTAGCGCGACCGGTCGACCAGCGAGTGGCGGGTCTCGCCGTAGGTCGCGATCGCGGCGACGCGCACGGTGCCGTGCTCGTCGGAGACGTCGTGCGGCTCCTCGAGGACGGTCGCGCCCTGCGCGCGGGCGTGCTCGATGCACTTGTCGACGTCGGTGGTCTCCAGCGCCAGGTCGATGACGCCGTCACCGTGCTTGCGGTGGTGGTCCAGCAGCGGCGAGTCCGGCTTCACCCCGCCGGTGATGACGAACCGGGCCGAGCCGGACTTCAGCACGTAGGACTTGCGCTCGAAGTCGCCGGTCTCGGGTCCCGAGTACGCGACGAGCTGCATCCCGAACGCGATCTGGTAGTACCAGGCGGTCTGGGTGGCGTTGCCGGCGATGAACACCACCGCGTCCATGGCCTTGACCGGGAACGGGTCGGTCGAGGCGTCGTGGTCGACGAGCCCGACCAGCTGACGCAGCTGGTCATAGCTGACGTCGTCGAGGGCACCCTGGGGTTCGGCAGTCTGGGTCATACCCGAAGGATCAACCCAGCGAGGCAAGTTGAGCAATGGAGCGAGAATTTACTGGGCAAGATGACCGGTGATCATGGGAGATCGGCCGTCATCGTGGACAATCTGCGCATGCCGGAGAACCTGGATGCGCTGGATGCGCGACTGCTGCTGTTGCTCACCGACTCCCCGCGCCTGGGGGTGCTGGAGTGCGCGCGGCGGCTCGGCGTCGCCCGCGGCACGGTCCAGGCCCGCCTCGACCGCCTCACCGAGCGCGGCATCCTCGGCGGCTTCCCGCCGGAACTCGACCTGGCGGCGATGGGCTACGGCCTGACGGCGTTCGCCGTGCTGGAGATCGCGCAGGGCCGTCGCGCGGAGGTCGCGGAGGCGCTTGCCGCGATCGACGAGGTGTGCGAGGTCCACGCGACGACCGGCCAGGGCGACCTGTTCGTCCGCATGGTCGCGCGCGGCAACGACGACCTGCAGCGGGTGATCGACAAGGTGGTGGGCGTCCCTGACGTCCTGCGCACGTCGACGTCGATCGCGCTGTCGACGCCGGTGCCGCCGCGGGTCCGCCCCCTGCTGGAGCGGACCGCGCGGGGCTGAGGGCTCAGCCCTCGTCGGCCACGTGGGCCAGGTACCGCTTGGCCGAGCGCTGGACGACCTCGAAGCCGTCGGTCCGCACGATCGCGTCCCACCAGGCGCCGTAGATCGCCTCGAAGCGGTACCCCGCCAGCAGCTCCGCCGCGCGGCGGACGACGTGGGGCCGCTCCGGGACCAGGTTCGGGTAGCTGTACATGAAGCCGACGTGCGTGCGGTCGGGGATCACCTGCACGATGTCGCCGGACAGCAGCGCGCCCCAGCCGTCTTCGCCGTCCGGCCAGTGCAGCACCGTGCCGCCGGTGAAGTGCACGCCGAGGTTGATCAGCCGCAGGTCGTCGGCGACGTCGAGGGTGGTGCCCGACCACAGCTCCACCGCCGGGTCGGGCCGGCCGATCCACTGCTGGTCGCCCTCGTGCAGGTGGATCGGCACGTCGAACGCGCGCGCCCACTCCACCATCGTCGTGTAGTAGTGCGGGTGGCTGATCGCGATGCCGGTGAGGCCGCCCAGGTCACGGACCTGCTGGATCAGGGCGTCGTCCAGGTACGCCGCGCAGTCCCAGAGGAAGTTCCCCGAGCCGGCCCGCACCAGCAGCGCGCGCTGGCCGATCGCGAACCCCGGGTCCGAGCCGACACCGATGATGCCGGGGCCCTGTTCCTCGATCCGCGGGGTGTAGGTGCCGCTTTCGCGGAGGGCGGACAGGTTCGTCCACTGCTGCCCGGACCGCGGGACGTACTGGCGTTCGTCCTCGCAGATCGGGCAGTCCTCGCGGGCTGCGGCGTACTGCATGCCGCAGGCCTGGCACATCGGTTCGGTGCTCACGACTTCGTCCTCCCAGAATGTGGATCCTGGGAGGACACGCTAGCCGGGCTATTTCGCGTCGGTGTACGGAACCGCCTTGACGAGCGTCACCTTCTGGACCTTGCCGTTGGGCAGTTCGTATTCGCGGGACTCGCCTTCCTTGGCGCCGAGCAGCGCCTTGCCGAGCGGCGATTCCGGGGAATACACGTCGAGTTCGCCCTCGGCGCCCTCTTCGCGGGTGGCGAGCAGGAACTTCTCGTCCTCGTCGTCACCCTCGTACCGCACGGTGAGCACCTTGCCCGGGCCGGCGGTGCCGTCGTTCGCGGGCTTCTCGCCGACCTTGGCCGAGCGCAGCAGCTCCTGCAGGTGCCGGATGCGCGCTTCGGCCTGGCCCTGCTCCTCGCGAGCCGCGTGGTAACCGCCGTTTTCCTTGAGGTCACCTTCTTCGCGGCTGTCGTTGATGCGCGCGGCGATGACCGGACGATTCTCGATCATTTCGTCGAGCTCGTGCTTGAGCCGGTCGTAGGCATCCTGGGTGAGCCAGGTCACCTTGGTGTCGCTCACGGTCACCATCTCCTCGTCGGGCCTGCCAGGCTTGCGTGTTCAAGCCGGCCCACGCGGGCCTAGGTGCCCGCGTGGCTGAGATAAAGGAAAAACACGGCCCGTCGTGGGCCGTGCTGAGGGGTCAGAGTATCACGGCGCGAGAGGTCGACGCCCATTATTTCCCCGCGCCCTGGGCGTTGAGCGCGCGGTTCACCCCGTTGGCCGCTATGGGGTTGACAGATACCGTGGTATAGCGTACGAGCAGCCGAAGACGTCGGCCGTCACCGGTTCGCCGATGCTCTTGATCGTCGTGGTGATCCGGTTGTGCTTCGCGCCGGCGGGGATCAGGAGCTCTTTGCGGCCGCTCTCGGCGCCGGTCTTGTCGCGGGCGCGGACGACGCACACGCCCGGCCTGTTGTCGTCGTCCCGGGTGACGTTGAGGGTGATTTCCATCGCGTTGCCCGGTTTCGCGCTGAACGCGACGCGCTCGGCGTCGATCGGCGCCGAGCCGAGGTTGACGTACGCGACCCAGGCGATCAGGCCGCTGACCAGCAGGGCGATGGCCAGGAAGAGCCAGCGCCGCCAGCGCCGGGACGTCTGCACGCGCCCGGTGCCGTACCGGCCCTCGGGCAGTGCGGGCGCACTGCCACCGACGGCCGTTTTCGCCGGTCCGCCTGCCAACCCGGGCCTCCTGCTCGTTCTTGTCGTACCCGTGGGGACAATGGTGACGCGGGTACGTCTCGAGTATCCGCCCGCTGGGTGGGCGACCCGCAGGTGGGTCGCGGAATAAGGGCAGAAGGGGAGTCGTTCGGAGCATGGTGGACGCCGACGAGCTGAGGAACACCGCCAACCCGCGCCTGCGCCTGATGGCCGTGCACGCGCACCCGGACGACGAGTCGAGCAAGGGTGCCGCCACGATGGCGCGCTACGCCGCCGAAGGTCACGAGGTGCTGGTCGTCACGTGCACCGGGGGCGAAGCAGGCAGCATCCTGAACCCGGCCATGGACCGGCCCGAGGTGCTGGCGAACATGAGCGAAATCCGCCGCGAGGAGATGGCCCGGGCGGCCAAGATCCTCGGCGTGAGCCAGCACTGGCTGGGCTTCGTCGACTCCGGCCTGCCGGAGGGCGACCCGCTGCCGCCGGTGCCGGAGGGGTCGTTCGCCGTCGTGCCGCTGGAGGAGTCCACCGAGGCGCTGGTGCGCGTGATCCGGGAGTTCCGCCCGCACGTGATCACGACCTACGACGAGAACGGCGGCTACCCGCACCCCGACCACATCCGCACCCACGAGGTGTCGATGGCGGCGTGGGACGCGGCGCCGGACCCGAGCCGCTTCCCCGACGCCGGCGAGCCGTGGCAGCCGCTGAAGCTGTACTACATGCACGGCTTCTCGCGCGCCCGGATGGTGCTGTTCGACGAGGCGCTCAAGGAGGCCGGCCTGGAGTCGCCGTACACCGAGTGGCTGGCGAACTGGGACCCGAACCGGGGCGATGTGATGGAGCGGGTGACGACCCGCGTCGAGTGCAGTGAATACTTCGAGGTGCGGGACGAGGCGCTGAAGGCGCACGCCACGCAGATCGACCCGACCAGCCGCTGGTTCGCCGTGCCCCGGGAGATGCAGCGCGAGGTCTGGCCGACCGAGGAGTACGAGCTGGTGAAGTCGCTGGTCGACAGCACGTTGCCGGAGGACGACCTGTTCGCCGGCATCGCCGGCGCCGAGGAGAAGGTGAACACATGAGTCTGACGCTGCCGGCCGGCGTGGCCCTTCCGGTGACCGCGTCGGCCCTGGTCTTGACGCAGCAGCCGGGCAACGGCGACAACGGCGGGCAGGGGGAGGACTTCGGCAAGTCCTCCCCGGTCGGCTTCCTGGTGCTGATCCTGTTCCTCATCGCGGTGGCCTTCCTGGTCCGCTCGATGACCAAGCACCTCAAGCGCGTCCCGGCGAGCTTCGACGACCCGCCGGCTGCGGAGGCGGCCGACGAGCCGCCGGCCGAGGCCCCCGCGGAGCCGGAGAAGAAGCAGCCGAACGGCGCTTCCTCCGCGAAGTCGGACTAGCCGGACCCAGCGCCCCAAGGTGGCCTTGGGTGCGTTGGACGCACCGAGGGCCACATTGGGTGCGTTGGACGCACCGAGGGCCACATTGGGTGCGTTGGACGCACCGAGGGCCACATTGGGT
>NZ_JBFAZA010000027.1:120686-140602 GCF_040681595.1 Amycolatopsis sp. NPDC051716
GGGCCACATTGGGTGCGTTGGACGCACCGAGGGCCACATTGGGTGCGTTGGACGCACCGAGGGCCACATTGGGTGCGTTGGACGCACCGAGGGCCACATTGGGTGCGTTGGACGCACCGAGGGCCACATTGGGTGCGTTGGACGCACCGAGGGCCACATTGGGTGCGTTGGACGCACCGAAGGCCACATTGGGGCGCTTCAGAGCCGCGGGTCCACCGGGTCCGACTCCAGCGCGAGCACCGCGAACACGCACTCGTGCACGCGCCAGAGCGGCTCGCCGCGCGCGACGCGCTCCAGGGCCTCCAGGCCCAGGGCGTACTCGCGCAGCGCCAGCATGCGCTTGCGGTTCAGCCCGCGCTTGCGCAACCGCTCGAGGTTCTCCGGCAGCGTGTAGTCCGGGCCGTAGATGATCCGCAGGTACTCGCGCCCGCGCACCTTCACCCCGGGCTGGACCAGCCCGTGCGTCCCGCGGGTCAGGTTCGCCGCCGGCTTGACGACCATGCCCTCGCCGCCGGCGGCCGTCAGCTCTTCCCACCACGAGACGCCCCGGGCGACCGACGCGTCGTCCAGCAGGTCCACCGCGAGCGTCCGGGTGCGCTGGAAGCGCGATCCGCGCAAAAGATCCAGCTGCGCGAGGTGCCACGCGTGCGGCCGGTCGTGGTAGGCCTTCCCCTCCGACGCCAGCAGCTGGAACGGCGCCAGCCGGACGCCGTCCAGGCCCGATGTCGGCCAGCAGTAACGCCGGTACGCCGTCCGGTAGGAGTCCACTGTGGAGGATCGCAAGGCCGTCCGCGCCAAGAGGTCGCCGACGTCGATGCCCCGCGCGACCGCCGTCGCCAGCGCCGAAACCGCCTCCGGCAGCACGGCCTGGGCGGCCGCGCCCACCGACGCATATTGGGAAGCGATCAGCGAACCGGCCTTCGCGCTCCACGGCAGCAGCTCGGCGTCGAGCAGCAACCAGCCCGAGTCCAGCTCCTCGAACAGCCCGGCCGCCGCCGCGCGCACGTCCGCCAAGAGCGCCTCGTTCTGCGCGGCCGAGAAGAACGGGCGCCCGGTCCGGGTGTACACCGCGCCGCCGCCGCGGATTCCGAAGCGGTGGTACGCCACTTCGTCGTCCCGGCAGACCAGCACGACGGCCCGTGAGCCCATGTGCTTCTCTTCGCACAGCACGGCGCCGACCCCGGCCGCCCGGTACTCGGCGAACGCCTCTTCGGGGTGCTCCAGGTAATCGGAGCGCGACGACGTCGAACACGGCGCCATCGTCGGCGGCAGGTAGGCCAGCCACCGCGGGTCGACCGCGAACCGGCTCATCACCTCCAGCGCCGCCGCCGACTGCTCCGCCGAGACGCCGACGCGGCCGTGGTGCGCGGTCTGCACGATCCGCTTCCCGGTGACGTCGGTCAGCTCCAGCACCGCCGGCTCGCGCCCGGCCAGCGGCCGCGCCGCGTCCAGCGGGCGCACCGGCTCGTACCAGACCCGGTGCGCCTTCACCGAGACGACTTCGCGCTCCGGGTAGCGCAACGCGGTCAGCTTCCCGCCGAACACGGCGCCGGTGTCGAGGCACATCGTGTTGTTGACCCACTCCGGTTCCAGCGTCGGCGTGTGCCCGTAGAGCACCATCGCCGACCCGCGGTAGTCGCGCGCCCACGGCAGCCGCACCGGCAGGCCGTACTCGTCGGTCTCGCCGGTCGTGTCGCCGTAGAGCGCCATGCTGCGCACCCGCCCGGACGCGCGCCCGTGGTACCGCTCCGGCAGCCCGGCGTGCGCGACGACGAGCTTCCCGCCGTCGAGGACGTAGTGCGCGATCAGCCCGTCGCAGAACTCGTGGACGCGACGGCGGAACTCCTCGCTCTCCGCGCCGAGCTGGTCCAGCGACTCGGCGAGCCCGTGCGCGACGTTGACCTTCCGCCCGTGCAGGGCACGCACCAGCTTCTGCTCGTGGTTGCCGCACACGACCAGCGCACTGCCGGTCTCCGCCATGCCCATCACGCGCCGCAGCACGCCCGGGGTGTCCGGGCCGCGGTCGACGAGGTCGCCGACGAACACCGCCGTCCGCCCGTCCGGGTGCACGCCGTCGACGTACCCCAGCTCGGCCAGCAGCTCCTCGAGTTCCGCCGCGCAGCCGTGGACGTCGCCGATCACGTCGAACGGCCCGGTCAGCGCGCGCTTGTCGTTGCGCAGCGGCTCGACGACGATCTCGGCTTCGGCCACTTCGGCTTCGGACCGCAGCACGTGCACGCGCCGGAAACCCTCGCGCTCCAACGACTTCAGCGACCGCTGCAGCTCACCGCGCTGCCGCCGGATCACGTGGTCGCCGAACTCGCGGTCGGTGCGCGACGCGTTGCGGGCGGCGCAGACGGCCACCGGCAGGTCGAGCACGATCGCCGTCGGCAGCACGTCGTGCTCCTTCGCGAGCTTCACCAGGCTCGCCCGCGAAGCACGCTGGACGTTCGTCGCGTCGATGACGGTCGTCCGCCCGGCCGCGAGCCGCTTCGCCGCGACGTAGTGCAGGGCGTCGAAGGCGTCGGCCGAGGCCGACTGGTCGTTCTCGTCGTCGGCGACGAGCCCGCGGAAGAAGTCGCTGGAGAGCACCTGCGTCGGCGCGAAGTGCGTGCGCGCGAACGTCGACTTGCCGGAGCCGGAAGCGCCGACGAGCACGACGAGCGCCATGTCGGGAACGGTCAGCTTCACGCGGCCGCCTCCTTTTGGGTGGTGAAGACCGCCAGCTGGGTCGGCGGTCCCGATTCCTGGTCCTCCGGTCCGATCGGCAGGTACCGGACGTCGTAGCCGTGCCGGGTCGCGACACCGTCCGCCCAGGCGCGGAACTCGGCTCGCGTCCATTCGAACCGGTGGTCGGCGTGCCGGAAATGCCCCATCGGCAGGAACTCGAACAGCCGGTTGTACTCCGCGTTGGGCGTCGTGACGAGCACCGTGCGCGGCGCCGCGACCCCGAACACCGCGTGTTCCAGGGCCGGTAGCCGGTCGGAGTCGACGTGCTCGACGACCTCCATGAGCACGGCGGCGTCGAACCCGGCCAGCGCCGGGTCGGCGTAGGTCAGCGCGGACTGGCGCAGCGTGACGCGGGAGCCGTCCTTCAGCCGCTTCTCCGCGATGGTCAACGCACTGCTCGACACGTCGACGCCGACGATTTCGGTGAACGATCGCTCCTTCTCGAGGACGCGCAGCAGCGCGCCGGAGCCGCAGCCGAGGTCCAGCACGCGCCGGGCGCCCGCGGCCCGCAGTGCGGCGAGCACGCTGCCGTGGCGCTGCGACGCGAGGCTCTCCGGCTTGTCCGGCACCTCGGTGACCAGCGCTTCGGCCTCCGCCGGGACGTCGTCGGCTTCGGCCAGCCGCGAAAGCGCGTACGTGACGATCGGCCGCCGCCGCTCCAGGTAGCGGTTCGTGATGAGCGTCCGTTCGGGGTGCCCGGCGAGCCAGCCCTCACCGGCGCGCAGCAGCTTGTCGGCCTCGTCCTGGCCGACCCAGTAGTGCTTGTCGCCGTCGAGGGCGGGCAGGAGGACGTACAGGTGGCGCAGCGCGTCGGTGACCCGCTGGGTGCCGGTGAGCCGCAAGTCGACATAGCGACTGTCGCCCCACTGCGGGAACTCCGGGTCGAGCGGGATCGGCGTCGCCGAAACCCGCCACCCGAGCGGCTCGAACAGCTGGTGCACGACCTCGGCCCCGCCCCGGGCCGACAGCGACGGCAGGTGGATCTCCAGGTCGAAGGGCTCGTCGACCAGTTCCGGCCGGGCCGCACACCGGCCCGCGAGCGCCGTCGTGAACGCGGCCCGCAGCGCGACCGCGAGGTACGAGCCCCCGGCGTACGGCCGGTCGTTGACGTACTGGGTCAGCGACGTCCCACCGCCGCGCACGAGCTCGATCGGGTCGATCTCCACGAACAGCGCCGCGGTGCAGCGGTCCGGCGCCGCCTCCGGGTAGAAGACGTGCGCGGTGCCGGCCGACAGCGCGACCGACTGCGCCTTCTCCGGATGCTTGTGCAGGAGGAAGCCCAGGTCGGTGGCGGGGTTCCGGGTCGTGGTGATGGTCAGCAACACCGGCTCAGTGTGGCGGAGCGGCCGGTGACCGCGCGCCCGGTTTTCCCGGGTGCGCGGTCACCAGCCGGCTACTCGAGCGGGGTGCCACCCGAGTCGCGGTACGCGATCGTCTTGCCGATCAGGTTGCCGCCGTCGGTCTCGACGCCGGTCTGTTCCTGCTGTCCCGCGCCGAACAGGAGGGCGGCGACGTGGGCGTCCGCCACCTGGTCCAGGTGCGCGAAGAACCAGTCGACCTTGTCGTCCTGGTAGTGGTTCAGGGTGTTGTTCTGCGCCATGTTGCCCACCGGGACCTGCCACAGGACCACGGGCTTGCCCGCCGATTCGGCCATGGTCTTGTAGAACTTCAGCGCGGCCTTGGCCTGCTGGTCGGTCCAGAAGGTGTTGCGGCCGCCGTTCGCCGGCTTCGCGTACCAGCCGGCGTCGCGGTCCGACACGTCGGTGACGAGGAAGTCGGCGTTCTTCGCGCCGAGTTCCGCGTAGTCCTTCACGCACCCTTGGACGTTGGTCTCCCAGTCCCAGCAGGTGAGGTGGAGCCCCGCGCCGGCGTTCGGCGCGTACTTGTGCGCCATCGCCACCAGGCAAGCGGCCAGGCCGGCGGCGCTGTTCTCCTGCGTACCGCAGTCCGTCGGGTTCGCGGCCTTGACCTGCGCGGCGACCTGGTGCGGGCTGCCGAGGGAGCGGACGTAGCCCCAGAAGTCGGGCTCGATGTCGATCATGTCGGGCGAGGTGCCGATCTTCTGGAGGAAGAAGCGGTAGTCGTTCAGGTAGCGGGTGAGCAGGTCGGCCCGGTTGATGGCGACGACCTCGCCGGGACCGTCGCCCTCGCCCGCCGCGTCCCCGAGGTCGCGTAGCGAGTACCAGGTCCAGAGGTACTTCTGCGGGCGCGGCTTGCCCTGGTAGGTGGCCTGGGCCACGTGCTGGTCGCCCCAGGTCACGTAGAAGCCGGGAGCCGTGGTTTCGCCGGTCCAGCAGCCCCACCAGCTCGACCACTCGGGCTTGCAGCGTGCCGCCGTGTAGTAGTCCGAGGAGGGCGCGGGCCGGCTGTGGACGTAGTTGTACCGCACGTCGAACGGCGCGTCCGTCGCCGAAGCGTCGTTCATCGAGCCGCCGATGAGCACCGTGCCGCTGCCCATGAACCGGGTCGTCGCGGTACCGCCACGGCTCTCGGCGGCCGGAGCCGGCGACGCCGGCGACGGACGGGTGCTGCTCGGGGCCTGGCTCGTCGTCGCCACGCTGGTGCGCGGTGTGGTGGGCGGGGTGGGCGTCGTGGGGCTCCCGGAGCTGCCGACGCTCCCGGCCGGGACGAGCTGCCACTGCTGGTTGGCGCCGCCCCAGTCGTAGTACTGGGCGATGCGGGCGCCGGCGGTCTTGGAGCCGGCGGGGACCTCGACGGCCATGCCGCTGAAGCGGTTGATCAGGCGCACGTGGCCGTCCGGCGACTTCTCCAGCCGGAACTGCTGGTTCGCGCCGTTCAGGTCGGGCCACTGCACCATCGCGGAGCCGGCGGTCCTGGACCAGCGGTAGTCGTCCAGCACGTTGCCGGAGTTGCGGTTCTGCAGCCGGTAGTAGCCGTCACCCGCGTCGATGAACCGCCACTGCTGGTTGGCCCCGTCGTGCCGGCCCCACTGGACCACCGCCGCACCGTCGTTCTTGGCGTAGGCGCTGCCGTCCAGCGCTTCCCCGCTGGTGCGATTGACCAGGACGTACCAGGACTTCGGGTCCACGGTCCCCGCCGAGGCTGTGCTGACCACGACCACGGAGCCGGTCACGACGGACAGGACGACGGCCGCCCAGAAACCCCGGCGCTGGACCAACCGGCGTCCGCGATGCCGTCCCGGGCGGGCCGGGCGGCCACGGCCGCCGGCGGGGGACGCCGGCGGCGGCGTGGGTGGGCGAGGGGACATGTCGGTGCTCTCTTTCGGTCGCTGCCTCTGCCCGGACCGCGTGGCCGGACGACCCTGAGTTGCCGCCGGCCGCGGAAAGGTTGCCGCGGCCCGCGAGTTTTCTCACGGCCGCCGCGCGCCCGGTTTTCCCAGGTGCCACCCTGGACGCATGAACCGCCTCGCCAGCGCGACCAGCCCGTACCTGCTCCAGCACGCGGACAACCCGGTCGACTGGTGGCCGTGGGGTCCCGAAGCGCTCGCCGAGGCGAAGCGGCGGAACGTGCCCATCCTGCTTTCGGTCGGGTACGCCGCTTGCCACTGGTGCCACGTCATGGCGCACGAGTCGTTCGAGGACGCCGGGACCGCGGCCCTGATGAACGCGAACTTCGTCAACATCAAGGTCGACCGCGAGGAACGGCCCGACATCGACGCGGTGTACATGGCCGCCACCCAGGCGATGACCGGCCAGGGCGGCTGGCCGATGACCTGCTTCCTGACCCCGGACGGCGAGCCGTTCCACTGCGGTACCTACTACCCGCCGTCGCCGCGGCCGGGCATGCCGTCGTTCCGGCAGCTGCTCGCCGCCGTCGTCCAGTCGTGGCAGGAGCGGCCGGACGAGCTCTTGGACGGCGCCAAGCAGATCGTCGCGCACCTCGCCGAGCAGACCGGGCCGCTCAAGGAGTCCGTGGTGGACGAAGCGGTGCTCGCCGGCGCGGTCGGGAAGCTCCAGCAGGAGGCGGACGACGTCAACGGCGGGTTCGGCCGCGCCCCGAAGTTCCCGCCGTCGATGGTCCTGGAGTTCCTGCTGCGCCACCACGAACGCACGGGCTCCGCAGTGGCACTGTCTCTTGTGGACAAAACGGCCGAGGCGATGGCCCGCGGTGGCCTGTACGACCAGCTGGCCGGTGGCTTCGCGCGGTACTCCGTCGACGCCGAATGGATCGTGCCGCACTTCGAGAAGATGTTGTACGACAACGCGTTGCTCCTGCGCTTTTACGCTCACCTCTGGCGGCGCACCGGCTCGGCGACGGCGTTACGGGTCACCACCGGAACGGCGGAGTTCCTCTTCGAGAGCTTGCGAACGCCCGAAGGCGGCTTCGCGTCTTCGCTGGACGCGGACACCGAAGGCGTCGAAGGCTCGACGTACGTCTGGACTCCCGCGCAGCTGCGTGAGGTGGTGGGGGACGACTCCGCCGCCGAGCTGTTCGGCGTCACCGAGGAAGGCACCTTCGAGGAGGGTGCCTCGACGTTGCGCCTGTTCGGCGACCTGCCGGAGCCGTTGCGCGGCAAGCTCCTGGAGGCGCGGGCGAAGCGGCCGCAGCCGGGCCGGGACGACAAGGTGATCGCGTCCTGGAACGGCCTGGCGATCACGGCGCTGGCCGAGGCGGGCGTCGCCCTGGATCGTCCACAGTGGATCGAATGGGCTCGTGAGGCGGCCGAGCTCCTGCTGCGGTTGCACGTCGTCGGCGGACGGCTGCGGCGCAGCTCGCGCGACGGCGTCGTCGGCGAATCCGCCGGCGTACTGGAGGACTACGCCTGCGTCGCCGACGGGTTCCTGGCGCTGCACCAGGCGACCGGCGAGGCGAAGTGGCTCACGGAAGCGACCCGGCTGCTCGACCTGGCATTGGCGCATTTCGCGTCCCCGGACGTCCCTGGCGCGTACTTCGACACCGCCGACGACGCCGAGACGCTGGTCCAGCGCCCGGCCGACCCGGGCGACAACGCGAGCCCGTCGGGGGCGTCCGCGCTGGCCGGGGCGCTGCTGGCGGCGTCCGCGCTCGCGGGCCACGCCGATTCGGCCCGGTACCGGGAGGCGGCCGAGCGGGCGCTGAGCCGGGCCGGGGTGCTGGCCGGGCGGGTGCCGCGGTTCGCCGGGCACTGGCTCTCGGTGGCCGAAGCGCTGCAGGCCGGCCCGGTGCAGGTCGCGGTGGTCGGCGCCGATCCTGCGCTGCGGCTGGCGGCGGCCCGGGGCGTGCACGGCGGCGGCATCGTGCTGGCCGGCGAGCCGGACGCGCCGGGCGTCCCGTTGCTGGCCGACCGTCCCCTGGTCGACGGCGCCCCGGCGGCGTACGTGTGCCGGGGGTACGTCTGCGACCGTCCCGTCACGTCCGCCGAGGAGCTCACCGCCCAGCTCTGATTCGCCCTGGGTGAACGCGGTGTCTGTGGTCTGGTTTTCGGCGTAACTTCGGTAGTGATGTAATCATGTAATCCGGAGGTACGACATGGGACGCGGATGGCGCGGAGGCCGGGGCTGGCAGCAGGGCGAGGTCCCGCCGGCAGAGGACGCGGCGGCCTGGTTCGGCGGCCGCCTGCCCGACGGCTGGTTCACGGGCGCACCGGAGGTCACGGTCGACCGCGAAGAGATCATCGTGGTCGGCGAGCTCCCGGCGCTGACGGAGGAGCACGCGGACGACGCCGCCCGCGCGGCGGCCGAAGAGGGCCGGATCAGCAGGTACCGCGAGGAGACGCGCGACGAGCGCATCGAGATCGCCCGCCAGGCGGAACACCGCTACCAGCGCAAGGTGGCGTGGGGCGCGCGGCTGGGTGGTACGACGGCCCTGTTCACAACGCATTCGGCACCGGTGATGACGCGCTTGCGCCAGCCGGAGCGGTTGGTGCTGGACACGCTGGTGGACGCGGGCGTGGCGCGGTCGCGCTCGGACGCACTGGCCTGGGCGGTGCGCTTGGTCGGCCAGCACGCGGACAGCTGGCTGGGCGAGCTGCGGGAAGCGATGACCAAGGTCGACGACCTGCGCTCGAAGGGGCCCGACCTGGGCTGAGTGGTGAGGGTGCCGCCTCGGCGGCACCTCACGGTTCGCGTGCGCGCGAGCACGGAGCCGGCCCGAGCTGTGGGGTGCCGCCCCCCCTCGGCGGCACCCCACCGTTCGCACGGCGCCCGGATTCGGCCGAGCTGCGTGGTGCTGCCCCCTCGGCGGCACCCCACGGTTCGCGTGGCAGTCGAGCCACGGCTTCCGGATCCGGGCCGAGCCGCGCGGTGCTGCCCCTTCGGTGGCACCCCGCGGTTCGCGGAGCGCTCGAGCCACGCCACCCGGATCCGGCCCGAGCCGCGCGGTGCTGCCCCCTCGGCGGCACCCCACGGCCCGGGCCGCCCCCCTCAGTCCGCGATCAGCACCGGCTTCCGGAACCCGGCGCCCAGCTCCCGCTGCCGCCGCACGAACCAGGCCCCGGGCGCGATCCCCGTAGCCCCGTGCTCCGGGTGGATCAACCACGCCGGCGCGGTGTTCTCGAAAGCCGCGATCGCGAGCCGCTCGGGATCACCGAGCCACGTTGTCATCCGGCACGTTCCGCGGTCCGCCACCAGCGTGTGCGGGTTGTTGCCCGCTTCGCCGCGCACCAGTTCGCGGCCTTCGGCAGGCAGCTCCCACCAGTCCCGGGCCACCCACCCCAGCAACTCCAGCGGCAGCACGATCAGGTCACCCTGGGCCTGGAGCCCGTCGATCACCGGAACGGTGACCTGGCGGTCCAGGTGGTCGAGGACGTCGAGTCCGGTCCGGTCGAGCAGTTCGGCAAGAAACATGCGATCACCTCAGGAAGTCAGGTCCGGCGCTGCAGGCGCGCGTACTGGGCTCCGGTGAGCCCGTACGACCAGCCGGCCGCGTCGAGGGGATGGTCGAATTCGGCGGGCACGCGCAGCCCGTAGCGACGGCGGGTGCCGTCGCGCTCCACCGAGCCGTTCACCGCCATGAGCAGCCGCGAAGGCGCGTGCCACTTCTGCGGCGGCAGGTCGTAGAGCCGCAGTTCACAACCCGGGTTGCCGGGATCGGGCGCCCGGCTCAGGATCCGCAGCCCGGCCTGCTCGATGTACGCCGCCCAGCCGAGGTGCTCGACCGCGCAGCGGCGCACCTCGACGTTGAACTCGCGGTTGATCCGCTCCGCGGTGGGGTCTTCGATCACCCAGGACGGCACCCGCGTGCCGTGCCAGGCATGCACGCTCCAGCCGTCGGGGTAGACCACCGCGGGCCCGGTCGCGCTGTGGAGCCGGCCCTCGTCGTCAAGACGGAGAACCAACGGCCGTTCCGCGATGACGCAGACGCCGTCTCGCGGCCACCACCAGCCGCAGGAACGCACCAGGGTCGCCCACAGCTCCAGCTCCGGATCACCCGAGCCGGGTGTCACCCAATAGGCGTCCTGCTGCCCGTACCAGTGCAGGCCCAGCGAACGCGGAATGGCGGTCCGGATCAGGCCCGCGACGGACTCCTTGACAATCTGCCGGGCCTCGAGCGAGACGTCGCCCCACCGGCGTCGCAGCGCGGCCACCCGCGTCGCCAACCGGGCTTCCACCGGCTCGACCGACGCGGACGGCGGCACGGCAGCGTTGGGAGAATCGACCCAGACGAACTCCGGCGGTGGTTCGCCGAGGAGCGCGTAGAGCCGGGTGATGGCGTCTTCGGCCGCGGGACGATCCGCGGAATACGTGCTGAAGGCGTGGCTCAACCACGCGGAAATATCGGGAAGCGGGCGGCTCGGCGGCCGCGGGGCGCTCAACGCGCGAGGGCGCGCACGCCCTTTCGAATCGACATGCCCCGATCATGACAGCTTTTTCGCCGATCGCGCAACCCTGGACCTGGAGCCACTTTCGAGCCTAGAGTTTCGTCGTGCCCGCGGTCCGTGCCGCGGTTCCGCCGTCGCACCAGTCTTTCTCGTGAAGGACGTGTCCATGGACGGCAGGTTCACCCGGCGGCAGCTGATCAAGGGCGGGCTCGCGGTGGCGGCGGTGCCGCTGCTCCCGGCCGTCGCCTCGGCGGCGCCCCGCATCGACGTTCCCGTGCTCCCGTGGCCGGCGGCGAACGACATCGTCGCGAACACGACGATTCCCACTTTCCCCGATCGCAGTTTCCCGATCACCGGTTACGGCGCGAAGAACGACGGCAAGACCGACAACACCGCGGCGATCGCGAAGGCGATCGAGGCGTGCGCCGCGGCCGGCGGCGGGCACGTGATCGTGCCGGGCGGCGGCAGTTTCCTGACCGGCGCCATCCGGCTCAAGAGCAACGTCGACCTGCACCTGGAATCCGGCTCGGTGCTGAAGTTCAGCGGCGACGCGGCGAAGTTCCCGAACGTCCTGACGCGTTACGAAGGCATCGAGTGCGTCAACCACTCGCCGATGATCTACGCCTACCAGGAAAAGAACATCGGCCTCACCGGCAGCGGCACCCTCGACGCGGCGGCCACGTCGTCGTGGAACAAGGGCAGCGACCGGGCCTACCTGGAATCCTTGGTGGCCAAGGGAACCGCGCCGGAGAAGCGGGTGGTGCCGGGATCGGGGCACACCATGCGGTCGGCGTTCGTCGAGCCGTACGCCTGCGAGAACGTGCTGATCCAGGGCGTCACGCTGAAGAACTCCATGTTCTGGCAGCTGCACCCGACGCTGTGCCGCAACGTCACGGTCGACGGCGTCAGCACCGACCCCAGCACCGCGCACAGCAACACCGACGGCTGCGACCCGGAATCGTGCGACCACGTCGTCATCGCCAACTGCGCCCTCGGCGCGCACGACGACAACATCGCCATCAAGTCCGGCCGCGACGCCGACGGGCGGCGGGTGAACGTCCCCTGCCAGAACCTCGTCGTGGTGAACTGCGTGATGAACGGCAACTGGGGCGCGATCACCTGCGGCAGCGAGCAGACCGGCGGGATCCGCAACGTCTACGCGTACAAGCTCACCGTGAAGGGTGACACGAAGTTCGCGCTGTACGTGAAGTCCAACACGCTGCGTGGCGGGTTCTCCGAGAACATCAACCTCGACAGCGTTTCCGGCACCTTCGCGCGGAACTTCGTGTACGTGACGTCCACCTACAACAGCCAGACCGGCAGCTTCGTCCCGTCGTTCGGGCCGTTCACGATCAGCAACTGCTCGAGCACGAAGATCGCGGGCAAGACGTTCGACGTCAGCGGGCTTTCGAACGCCCACGTGCACGGGTTCGCCGTGGCGAACTCCACGTTTAAGGGCGTGGCCGACACGTCGAACACGCTGAAGTACGTGGACAACGCCCGCTTCACGAATGTGACGGTCAACGGCAAGCCGATCTGAACCTGCGGGATCGGCGGCGCTGCGGCAGGCTTACTACCAACGAGTAGGAAGCCTGCCGTTCGTCCTTTCCGGAGGTAGCCGTGGACGTCCCCGAAGTGCCCTCGAAGGTGGATCCGGACGCGCTGACCGCCGTCCTCGACGGTCGCTGGGCCGAGCTGCGCCGCGGGGTGCGGGCGCAGATGGCCGGTGCGGAGTTCCGGGACCCGGTCGACCTCGGCATCGAGGCGCACCGCGCCCAGGTGCTCGACCAGCTGCGTGCGCTCGCCGAGACCGACCGGCCCGGCCTGGGTTTCGACCCGGCGTACGGCGGCGGTGGCGACGTCGGCGGCTCGGTGACGTCGTTCGAGATGCTCGGCTACGGCGACCTGTCGCTGATGGTGAAGGCCGGCGTCCAGTGGGGCCTGTTCGGCGGCGCCGTCCAGCTGCTCGGCACCGAGCGGCACCACGAGCGGTACCTGCGCGGGATCATGGACCTCGACGTGCTGGGCTGCTTCGCGATGACCGAGCACGGGCACGGGTCCGACGTCCAGCACCTGCGCACCACGGCGACCTTCGCCGACGGCGGGTTCGTCATCGACACGCCGGATGCGATGGCCCGCAAGGAATACATCGGCAACGCGGCCCGCGACGGCCGGCTGGCGGTGGTCTTCGCGCAGCTGGTGACCGGCGGCGAATCGCGCGGCGTGCATGCGTTTCTCGTGCCGATCCGCGACGACGACGGCAAGCCGGTGCCCGGAGTGTCCATCGAGGACTGCGGACCTAAGGCGGGCCTGAACGGTGTCGACAATGGACGGTTGGCGTTCGACGGCGTCCGGGTGCCGCGCGAAGCCCTGCTGAACCGCTTCGGTGACGTCGCCGAAGACGGGACGTACTCGAGCCCGATCGAGAGCGACAGCCGCCGGTTCTTCACGATGCTGGGCACGCTGATCCGCGGCCGGGTGAGCGTCGCCGGCAGCGCGGGCAGCGCCACGAAACGCGCGCTGACGCTGGCGATCCGCTACGGCGAGTTCCGCCGCCAGTTCGCGAAGCCGGACGGCGACGAGGTCGTCGTCCTGGACTACCTGGCCCACCAGCGGAAACTGCTGCCGGCGCTGGCGAAGACCTACGCGCTGCACTTCGCGCAGGAAGAGCTGGTCTCGAAGCTGCACGACATCGATGCGTCGGCGCCCGAAGAGGATCAGCGCGAGCTGGAGTCGCGCGCCGCCGGGCTGAAGGCGCTCGGGACGTGGCACGCGACGTCGGCGATCCAGACCGCCCGCGAGGCGTGCGGCGGCGCGGGCTACCTGGCGGAGAACGTGCTGCCCGGGCTGAAGGCCGACACCGACGTCTTCACGACGTTCGAAGGCGACAACACGGTGCTGCTGCAGCTGGTCGCGAAGGGCCTGCTGACCAGCTACAAGCAGGACTTCGAGGACCTTTCGCCGCTGGCGACGGCCCGGTTCTTCACCGACCAGGTGGTCAACACGCTCTTGGAGCGGACGTCGGTGCGCAAGGCGCTGGAGTCGCTCACCGAAGGGTCCGACTCGGAGGTGTTCTTCCGCCGCGAGTGGCAGCTGCGGCTGTTCGAGGACCGCGAAGACCACGTCGTCGAAGGGGTGGCGAAGCGCCTGCGCAAGGCGGCGGCCGACCCGTTCGGCGTGTTCAACTCGGCACAGGACCACGTGCTGCGCGCGGGCCGCGTCCACGTCGAGCGCCTGGTGCTGGAGGCGTTCACGGCGGCCATCGAGCGCTGCGACGATCCGGACGCCCGCACGCTGCTCGAACGCGTCTGCGACCTGTACGCGCTGTCGGCGATCGAAGAGGACCTGGCGTGGTTCCTGGGCCACGGCCGCCTGACGGCGTCGCGCGCGAAGGCCGTCACGTCGGCGGTGAACCGGCTGTGCTCGGAGCTGCGCCCGCACGCGCGCACGCTGGTGGACGCGTTCGCGATCCCGGAGCAGTTCCTCGCGGCGCCGATGCTCACGTCCTGACCGCGCAGCCGCGGTGGAGCCCGGACGGGTGGCCGGTATCGGGGACCGGCCACCCGTCCGGGAGCCTTCAGTGCCGTCAGGAGCGTCGGTGCTTCCGGTCGTCGTCGGTGATGTCGAACTGCTCCTTGCGGACCTTGCCGGACACGGTCTGTTCGTCGGTGACCGTCTCCTTCCGCAGCCGCGCTCGTTCGACCGGCACGGTTTCCTTGCGCACCACGGGTTTCTCGGCGTGCAGGACGACGTCCTGCTCGGCCTCGCCGATCTCCGCCGCCGTGCCGTCGCCGCGCGTGATCGGCTCGCGTTCGATGCGCACCTCTTCGTGCCGCACCGGCACGGTGACCTGCTGCTCTTCGGTGACGACGTACTTGCGCAGCCGCACGTGCCCGGTCTCGACCTGCTCGGTCCCGACGTTCAGCCGTTCCTCGGAGCGCGTCATGGCGGCGCGGTCGTCGCGCTTCCCGCGCCCGCCCATGGCGGCCGGGCTGCGGTCGGTCCGCCCATCCGCCCGGCGGTCCGACCGCGCGTCCGTCCGCCCGTCCGCTGAGGTGCGCGGCACCGGCAGGCCGTAGTGCTGGTAGAGCTGCGTGCTCTCTTCGGGCGAAAGGTGCCCGTCGGCGTCGATGCGGGGCGCGTCGGAGACGCTGTCCTTGTCGACCTGGACGTGGATGCCGTCCTTGTCCGTGTGGGCGCCGGAGAGCGGGACGAAGCTTTCCTTGGTGCCGAAGAGGCCGGTCTTGACGGTGATCCACTCGGGCTGGTGCGTCGCGTCGGCGAGGTAGACGTTGCCGACCTTCCCGATCTTGTTGCCTTCGGGGTCGACCACAGCGCTGTCGATGAGTTCCTGGGGCTGCATGGTCCTGGCCATCGCGGTCGTGCTCCTTCCACGTTGGGTCCGTTGTCTGAGATCACCGTCGGACGCACCGGTGCGCCCGGCAACCGTCGTGGTGGTCCCGTGGGTGACCCCTGATCGTGATCGTTTGAAGCGTCTCCCGCGGGCCAGGTGGGGTGGGTCCCGCAGGTCGGGGGCGGTGCCGTCGGCGTGACCGGCCGCCCCGGCGCGAACGCGAAGGTGTGGACCTGGATTTCGCGTGACCGGCGTCACTCGCGGCGTTGTCACAACGGTGGCGCCCGGGTCGTCAGAGGGGTGAAGCAGACGAGGAAAGGGGAACGGCCATGGAAGCGCGGCTCAACATGTTCGAGAACGAGGTCACCGGCAAGTTCGTCAAGCGCCTGATCGCGGCGTCGCATCCGGTCGAAGAGTCGTCGCTGCCGAAGGCGACACAGGAGCTGGTGAAGATCCGCGCGAGCCAGATCAACGGCTGCGGGATGTGCCTCGACATGCACACGAAGGACGCGGCGGCGGGCGGCGAGACGGCGGTCCGCCTGGCGATGGTGGCGGCGTGGCGCGAAGCGGTGGTGTTCACCGAGGCGGAGCGCGCGGCGCTGGCGCTGACGGAGGAGGGCACCCGCCTGGCGGACACGCACACCGGCGTCAGCGACGAGACGTGGGCGGCGGTGCGGAAGCACTTCGACGAAGAGCAGATCGGGGCCCTGATCGCGCTGGTGGCGATGATCAACGCGTGGAACCGGCTCAACGTGATCGTCCGCAACCCGGCGGGGGAGTACCAGCCGGGGATGTTCGGCTGAGGGAGCGTTCACCTGCCGTGGGGCGCGGGACCAGCTTCGATGGTGACAACCTCACGGCGGTGGAACCCCTCACCGTCGCACGGTGGACCGAACTCTGCCCGGCGCACGCTGGTTGATTGCCGGGACGGGTGATGTTGTCCAAACCATCGGGTGATGTCGATAAAGGACGACCTGATATCGCCCGATGATTTTATCATGATGAAAAAGACGCTCTTCGCAGCCGCAGTCATCGGTGGCGCCATGCTCGCTGTTGCCGCGCCGGCATCCGCCGGTGAGGGCGGCGGGCACCACCCGGGCGGCGGCATCAGCATCGGCGACAACCTCTGCGCGGCACCGTGGCAGTGGAACGGTCCCCTCGAGCTGCTGCACGCGGGCCACGCCCCGTCGTACGCGGCCTGCAACAACAACTCCACCGGCGGCGGTCACGGTGGCATCAGCATCCTCAACAACGCGTGCCTGCTGCCCTGGCAGTGGAACGGCCCGCTCGAGCTGCTGACGGTCGACCACAACCCGTCGTACGTCGCCTGCAACGGCAACTCGGCCGGCTGATCGAAAGGAAGAGCCGCCGGCTGGTTGATCGAGTGTGCACCAACCATCCACGGCTCATCTCGTAAGAAAAGCGCGGCCATTCACTCGATGACGAGTGAATGGCCGCGCTTTCGTTTTTTGCTGAAGCAATGCGATTCCGCCGGCGGCCAACCAGATACCCAAGCGGACCGGACGACCGCACGGCCAGACGACGGCACGGACGGACCCCAGCCACGCCCCTCCCTGCATCCCGATCCGAAGCTCAGAACGCGGCCGGTGGCACCGGGTCAAGACACGCTTTCCCGTCTTGACCCGGTGCCACCGGCCGTAGTCACAATCAAGCTTCGGGATGCAGGTCTCTCGACGACGGACACACCGCCTAGGCGTACATCGCCAACCAGATGGCAATGTAGTGCGACACGGCGGCAAGCACAGTGCAGGCGTGGAAGAACTCGTGGTACCCAAAGGTCTCCGGCCAGTGGTTCGGCCACTTGACGGCATAGAACACCGCACCGAGCGTGTAGAACAACCCGCCCACGCTCAACAACACGAGCGCACCGATCCCGGCGTGAGTAGCCAGCTCCGGGAACACGAACACCGCAACCCAGCCGAGCGCGATGTAGATCGGCACCCCAAGCCACCGCGGCGCATTGGGCCACAGCATCTTCAGCGCCACCCCGGCGATCGCCCCACCCCAGACGATCGACAGGATCACGTACCCGGTCGGCTTGGACATCGCCAGCAACGTGAACGGCGTGTACGTCCCAGCGATGAACAAGAAGATCATCGAGTGGTCCGCACGCTTCATCCACTTGTACGCGCGGGGGCTCCAGAACCGCCGGTGGTACAGCGCGCTCACGCCGAACAGGCCGAGGACGGTCAGGCCGTAGACCGACGTCGCCAATGTGGCGACCGGGGACACTGTGGACGCCGCCAGGGTGATGAGCGCCGCCGTCGCGACCAGCGCGCCGAAGAACGTCCAGAAGTGGATGTGTCCGCGCAGCCGGGGGCGGAGGTCCACTACGGGCTCGGGTGGTTCCGTCGTCAGGCTCACACATCCAGGTTACGACAGCGTAGGTTCTCCCGCGGTGCTCAAGTCACACGCCTCACACCGGGTGCGTAGGCTGACTCGACGTGAGTGTTCGCTCCTTCTTGTCCGACGTCGTGTACAGCGCCTACGGCAGGCGCCTCATCCAGCAGGCCGCCGGGCGGCATCCCCGGCACATCGCCATCATGCTCGACGGCAACCGCCGGTGGGCCCGTGAAGCGGGCTTCGCGGACGTTTCGGACGGCCACCGCGCCGGGGCGAAGAAGATCGCGGACTTCCTGAGCTGGTGCCAGGAGGCCGACGTCGAGGTCGTCACCATGTGGCTGCTGTCCACCGACAACCTCAACCGCGACCCGGACGAGCTCACGCCGCTGCTGAAGATCATCACCGACGTCACCGACGAGCTCGCCGCCCCCGGGACGGCGTGGCGGCTGCGGATCGTCGGCGCGCTCGACCTGCTGCCCGCCGAGGTCGCCAAGCGCCTCAGCGAGGCCGCCGCCCGGAGCGAAGGGCGCAGCGGGATGGAGGTCAACATCGCGGTCGGCTACGGCGGGCGCCAGGAAATCGCGGACGCCGTGCGCAAGCTGCTGCGGCAGCACGCCGACGAGGGAACGTCCATTCACGAGCTGGCGAAGATCCTCGACGTCGACCACATCTCCGAGCACCTCTACACGTCGGGCCAGCCGGACCCGGACCTCATCATCCGCACGTCGGGCGAGCAACGGCTCTCCGGCTTCCTGCTGTGGCAGTCCGCGCACTCGGAGTTCTGGTTCACCGAGGCGTACTGGCCCGCCTTCCGCCGGGTCGACTTCCTCCGTGCCATCCGCGACTACGCCTGGCGGCACCGCCGGTTCGGCTCCTAGACACCGGAAAAACCGCTGGTCAGCGCCCCTGAATGACACTCAGGGTGGATTTCGGACGACCGACGGTGAGGTGACGATCTGGCGAATCACCGTGTTGGCTCCCTGCGCGACGCCGGATTCGTGGGTACCTTCCGAGGTGAGGGCGCGCGTTCCGTGCGGGTCCTCGCGGGAGGCCCTGGTCGTGGCGGTGATCGAGGGGGCGGCACAGCCGCCCACGAGACGCTCGAGGGGGCCGGCACCCGGCCCTCGTGGCCGCACCACCTGACCCACCGGTCAGGAGGAGTGGTCCAGCCAGGGAGGTGCCCGGCCCAGCGAGTGCGGGCGTGAGGTGCACACGCCCTCGAGGGAGATGCCGTCGTGACTGCGCAGCGTTTGCCCCGTAAGGCCTCTGGCCGCTCTTCGACCGGTGCCGTTCCTGGCCCGGAGAAAGTCTCGACCTCGCCCGAATTCCAGCAGCACATGTACGTGCTCGACACGTCGGTCCTCCTTTCGGACCCGTGGGCGGTCACTCGGTTCGCCGAGCACGCTGTCGTGCTTCCGCTGGTCGTCATCAGTGAACTGGAGGCGAAGCGCCACCACCCGGAGCTCGGCTGGTTCGCCCGGGAATCCCTGCGCATGCTCGACGACCTGCGCCGGCAGTACGGCAGGCTCGACGCGCCGCTCCCGATCGGGGACCACGGCGGCACGCTGCAGGTGGAGCTGAACCACTCGGACCCGTCGGTGCTCCCGTCCGGGTTCCGGACCGACTCCAACGACCACCGCATCCTCGCCTGCGCGCTGAACCTGGCGGCGGAGAACGCGGCGGTCACGCTGGTGACCAAGGACATCCCGCTGCGGGTCAAGGCCGGGGCCGTCGGTCTCGAGGCGGACGAGTACCGCGCGCAGGAAGTGACGCCGTCCGGCTGGACCGGCATGGCGGACGTCGACGTCGAGCAGGACGTGCTCGACACGCTGTTCGGCGGCGGCACCGTCGACCCGGTCGAATACGGCATGGACGAGCTCGCCGAGCTGCCCTGCCACACCGGGCTGCGGCTGCTCGCGGGCAGCTCCAGCGCGCTCGGGCGGATCACGGCGGACAAGCGCATCCGGCTGGTCCGGGGCGACCGCGAGGCGTTCGGCCTGCACGGCCGCAGCGCCGAGCAGCGCGTCGCGCTCGACCTGCTGCTCGACTCCGACGTCGGCATCGTTTCGCTGGGCGGCCGGGCCGGCACCGGTAAGTCGGCGCTCGCCCTGTGCGCCGGCCTCGAGGCGGTGATGGAACGCCGTCAGCACCGCAAGGTCGTGGTGTTCCGGCCGGTCTACGCGGTCGGCGGCCAGGACCTCGGCTACCTGCCCGGGTCCGAGAGCGAGAAGATGCAGCCGTGGGCGCAGGCGGTGTTCGACACCCTCGGCGCGCTGGTCAGCCAGGACGTCCTCGACGAGGTCTTCGACCGCGGCATGCTCGAGGTGCTTCCGCTGACGCACATCCGCGGCCGGTCGCTGCACGACACGTTCGTGATCGTGGACGAGGCGCAGTCGCTGGAGCGCAACGTCCTGCTCACGGTGCTTTCGCGGCTCGGCACGGCGTCTCGGGTGGTGCTCACGCACGACGTCGCCCAGCGGGACAACCTGCGCGTCGGACGGCACGACGGCGTCTCGGCGGTGATCGAGAAGCTCAAGGGCCACCCGCTGTTCGCGCACGTCACGCTGACGCGCTCGGAGCGGTCGCCGATCGCCGCCCTGGTCACCGAGATGCTGGAGGACCACGGCTGACGCTCTGCCCGGTCGTGAGTGTTTAGGCGGGTTCGATCACCCGAAAAAACAAAACCAACTCGCCCCGCAGCCCGGCCAGCATAAGCGGCGAGAACAAGCGCCAAGAGGAGATACCCCT
>NZ_JBFAZA010000027.1:140612-148262 GCF_040681595.1 Amycolatopsis sp. NPDC051716
GAGCGGGCGGCGCTCGCGACACTGCGGGAGGCGGACGAATGGGGCTCCGGATACTCGGCGCAGCAGCTCACGACCTGGACCACCGTGCCCGGCAAGCTTTTCCGCGGTTGCCAGGCTTCCGGTGAAAAACCCGCTCGGCCGCTATCCGGTCGCTCCAGAGCTGGGCATAGTTGGCTGGATGGGGCCCGAAAACCTTTCTCGTCGTGAACTTCTCGTCCGAGGTGGCGCAGCCGCCGCCGCACTGGCCGTGGCCGGGGCGGGGGTCGCCGAGGCCGAACCGGACAGCCTGCCGGATGGCGGGCGGGACGGCGTCGTGCTGCGGGAGGGCACGAACATGTCCGCCGCGCTGTCGCCGGACGGCCGGTGGATCGCGGTCGACCTGGTCACCGGGATCTGGGTGCTGCCCGCCGGCGGCGGTCGCGCCCGCCGGCTCACCGACGACCTCCAGGACGCCACGCTCCCCAGCTGGTCGCCGGACGGCCGCCGGATCGCGTTCCAGTCCTACCGCGACGGCAACTTCCACCTGTACGTCATCGACGTCGCCGGCGGTGCGCCCCGCAAGCTGACCAGCGGGCAGTTCGACCACCGGGAGCCCGTGTTCTCGCCGGACGGCACCAAGCTCGCCTTCAGCAGCGACCGGGACGGCAGCTACGGCATCCACCTGCTGGACGTCGCTTCCGGAGCGATCAGCACGGTGGTGTCCACCCCGGACGAAGAGGCGTCGCCGCGGTGGTCGGCCGACGGAACGAAGATCGTCTTCACGGTGAACGACGCCGCCATCGACGTCGTCACCGTGGCCACCGGCGCCCGCACGCGCCTGGTCACCGCGACCGGCACCGACAAGTTCTACGGCCCCGCGTTCGGTCCCGGCGGGCAACCCAGCTACCTGCGGCTGCGGGGCGCCGAAGCGGACCTCATGCTCGGCGAGGAGCAGCTGACCAAGGGCGAGGACGTCTTCGGCTTCGCCGCGAACTGGTCCGGGTCCGCCGTGCTCTACACCGCCGACGGGCACCTCCGGCGGCGCGAACAGTCCGGCGCCGTCAAGGACATCCCGTTCGAAGCCGGCGTGTCCACGGCGCCGCGCGACTACCGGAGGCGGGTCCGTGACCTGGACTCGCCCGCGCCGAAGCCCGTCCGGGGCATCGCCGGTCCGGTGGTCTCCCGGGACGGCAAGCGGATCGCGTTCCGGGCCCTCAACGCGATCTACGTCGTCGCGGCCGGCGGTGGCCGGCCGCAGCGGCTGATCGGCGACGGCTACTTCAACTCCGACCCGGACTTCCACCCGGACGGGACGAAGCTGCTCTACACGAGCGACCGGCTCGGCACCGCCGACCTGTGGCTGCATGACCTCGGCACCGGCAAGGACACCGTGCTCACCCAGCTGGCGGGCGCCCAGGTCGCGCCGCGGTGGTCGCCGGACGGCGGCCGGGTGGCCTACGCCGACCAGGACGGCGCCACGTGGATCCACGACGTCGCCTCGAACAAAGCCCAGCAGGTCACGCCGCCGCTGTTCATGCCGGGCCGTCCCACCTGGTCGCCCGACGGGTCGGTCCTCGCGCTGGCCGCGGTCAAGCCGTACTCGAAGCGCTACCGCGAAGGCACGAGCCAAATCCTCACGGTCGACCTCAAGACTCAGGAACTCCGCTACGCCGAGCCGATGCCGTTCCGTTCGCTCGCCACCCGCGGCGACGACGGTCCACTGTGGTCACCCGACGGCCGGTACCTCGCGTTCACGGTCGAGAGCGTCGCCTGGATCGCCCCCGTCGACGGCTCCGGACGGCTGATCGGGGCGCCGAGGCAGGTCACCCACGACGTCACCGATTCCCTGGCCTGGCAGGGGAACGACACGCTCGTGTACCTGTCGAAGGGGCAGCTCAAGGCCCAGAAGATCACCGGCGGCGAGCCGCGCACGATCCGGCTCGACTTCACCTGGGCCCGGCCGCGCCCACCGCACCCGACCGTCATCCACGTCGGCGCGGCGTGGGACGGCGTCGCCCGGACGCTGCGGCGCGACGTCGACATCGTCGTCGCCGGTGGCCGGATCGCCGACGTCCGGCCGCACCGGGACGCACCGGGAACCGTCGACGCGCACGACCTGACCGCCATGCCCGGCCTCGTCGACATCCACAACCACTGGCACCTGCGCGGCCGGCAGTGGGGTGACCGGCAGGGCAGGCTTTGGCTGTCCTACGGCATCACCACGACCCGCTCGCCCGGCGACCCGGTGTACCAGATGCTGGAGACGCGCGAGGCGCTGGAATCCGGAAACCGCGTCGGGCCAAGGTACTTCGGCACCGGGGAAGCCATCGACGGCTCCCGGATCTACTACAACTTCATGCGGCCGACCCTGTCGCCCGAGCAGCTGAACCTGGAGCTGTCCCGCGCGGTCGAGCTCGAGTACGACATGATCAAGACGTACGTCCGGCTGCCCGTGGCCTCCCAGCAGGCCGTGGTCCGGGCCGCGCACCGGGCGGGCATCCCGCTGTCGTCGCACTACCTGTACCCGGCGGCGAACATCGGCATGGACGCGATGGAGCACACCGGGGCCACCAACCGGCTCGGGTACTCGCACACCGTCAGCCGGATCGGCCGGGCGTACCAGGACGCGGTCGCCCTGTTCGTCCGCTCGGGGATGTCGCTCACGCCGACGTTGTTCACCTCCCGGGCGCTGTACGCGGACGACAAGTCGCTCGTGACCGACGAGCGCACCGAGGTCCTGTTCCCGCCGTGGGAGTACCAGCTGCTCAAGACCACGGCGGACACCGCGGGCAACCCGGAGAACGCCTACCTCCGCCAGGCCCTCGCCGGGAACGTCGACATGGTGCTGCGGATCCACCGCGCGGGCGGGTTCGTGGTGACGGGTACGGACTCCCCGCTGGACAACGTGGCCGTCTCGACCCACCAGAACCTGCGGGCCATGGTCGCGTTCGGGTTCACGCCGTACGAGGCGCTCACCACCGCCACCCGCAACCCGGCGCGGTGGCTGGGACTCGAGGACCGGATCGGGGTGCTCAAGCCCGGTGCGTACGCCGATCTGTCGCTCGTGAGCGGCAACCCGTTGCAGGACATCAAGGCGGCCGCGAACGTCCGCAGCGTGCTGGTCGGCGGGGTGCCGCACACGGTCGGCGAGCTGCTCGCGCCCTACCGGAACCAGCCGGGGCCGCGGGCGGCCACCGAGGTGGCGCCCGCGGCCCGGTCGGCGGAGAAGCAGCACTGGTGGCACGTTCCGGAGTGGTCGGAACACGTCTGCTGCGCGGGCTGATTACCAGCCGGCGGGCAGGGGCCGGCCTTCGGCGAACCCGGCCGCCGACTGGACGCCCAGCAGCGCGCGCTCGTGGAACTCCTCGAGCGTCCGCGCACCCGCGTAGGTGCACGAGGACCGGACCCCGGAGCCGATCGAGTCCAGCAGGTCCTCGACGCCCGGGCGCTGCGGGTCGAGGGACATCCGCGACGACGAGATGCCCTCTTCGAACAGCGCCTTGCGCGCGCGGTCGAACGAGTTGTCCGTCCGCGTCCGTGCGCCGACCGCACGCTTCGACGCCATGCCGAACGACTCCTTGTAGGGCCGGCCCTGCTCGTCGAACCGCAGGTCGCCGGGCGATTCGTAGGTGCCGGCGAACCACGAGCCGACCATCGCCGCGGACGCGCCGGCGGCCAGCGCCAGTGCGACGTCACGCGGGTGGCGGACCCCGCCGTCGGCCCAGACGTGCTTGCCCAGCTCGCGTGCGGCGGCCGCGCAGTCGGCGACCGCGGAGAACTGCGGGCGGCCGACGCCGGTCATCATCCGGGTGGTGCACATCGCGCCCGGCCCGACCCCGACCTTGACGACGTCGGCGCCGGCCTGGATCAGGTCGCGCGTGCCCTCGGCCGTGACCACGTTCCCGGCGACCACCGGGACCTGCGGCGACACCGACCGGACGGCCTTCAGCGCGGCGATCATCTTCTCCTGGTGCCCGTGCGCGGTGTCGACGACCAGCACGTCGACACCCGAGCCGAGCACGGCTTCGGCCTTCGCGGCGACATCGCCGTTGACGCCGACCGCGGCGGCGACGCGCAGCCTGCCCGCGTCGTCGACGGCCGGGGTGTAGATGTCCGCGCGCAGCGACCCGACGGCGGTCAGCACGCCCGCGAGCCGGCCGTCGGCGTCCAGGCCCAGCGCCAGGTTCGCGCCGTGGCTGTGCAGGAGTTCGAAGACCTCGCGCGCCGGGGTGGTCAGCGGGACCGCGACGGCCGGGGGCTGCGCGACGTCGGCGAGCCGCGCGAAGCGGTCCACGCCCGCGCAGGCCGCTTCGTCGACGATGCCGACCGGGCGGCCTTCGCCGTCCACGACGACGACAGCGCCGTGCGCCCGCTTGTGGACCAGGTTGAGAGCGTCGGCGACGGCGTCACCGCCGGTCAGCACCAGCGGGGTGTCCCACACGGTGTGGCGGCTCTTCACCCAGCCGACGATCTCCGAGACGGCCTCGGGATCCACATCCTGGGGCAGGACGACCAGCCCGCCGCGGCGGGCGACGGTCTCGGCCATCCGGCGGCCGGCGACCGCGGTCATGTTGGCGACCACGATCGGGATCGTCGCGCCGGTGCCGTCCGCGGTGGAGAGGTCGACGTCGAAGCGGGACTCCACGTCCGAACGGTTCGGCAGCAGGAACACGTCGTCGTAGGTCAGGTCGTGGGCAGGCCGATGGCCGTCGAGGAAACGCACGAGTCCCCAGACTACCTGCCGGGCCCGTGGCAGGATCTCAGGGTATGAGCCGCCGCGACCGGGACGACGAGGGACGGGCACGCAACGCACGGCCGCGTGACGGCCTCGGCCGGCCGCTGCCGTACGGCGCGGACGGCGTCGAGCGCCAGCCCGAAGGCATCGCGCGCAGCCCGGCGCAAACGCTTGCGGAGGCCCAGCGGCTGCTCGACGACGGCAAGCCGTTCCACGCGCACGAGGTCTTCGAGGACGCCTGGAAGACCACTGACGGGCCGGATCGCGAACTCTGGCGCGGTCTCGCCCAGCTGGCCGTCGGGCTGACGCACGCGGCACGCGGCAACAACGTGGGCGCGGTGTCGCTGCTGGAGCGCGGCGCGGCGAACATCGAGCCGTTCCGGGACGAGCCACCGCACGGCATCGACGTCGCCGGGCTGCAGGAGTGGGCCCTCGCGCTGGCGGAGGAAGCCAAGCAGCGAGTCCGGGTATCGCCTAGCCCGCCGCGGCTGACGTGCTGACGACCGTCGGGGTCGCGGTCATCGCGGCCATCGCCTCGCTGGCCGGGGTGACGCTGGGGGCGCTGGTCGAGCCGCTGAAGCTCAACGCGGCGCGGCGGGCGAAGCTGCGCCAGGACCGGGCCGACCGGTGCGCCGGGTTCATCGAGGCCGCCGTCCGGGCCCGGCAGCACAACATCGACCTCAACGTCATCCACCGCCGGCGCGTGTACAAGGAACTCCCCGAAGCGGACGACGAGCGCACCGCCGGGTACGAAGATTCCTACTACGTCGCCCGCGCGCAGATGCGGTCGTTCTTCGGCCTGCTCGTGATGAGCGGCCCCGACGAACTGGTCGAACAGGCCCGCACGGTCCGGCAGCGGGACCTGGACCTGCACGTCGTCCGGCTCGAGGTCGAGGACGGCGCGTTCGTCTTAAGGCTGGTCCCAGCCGTCCGAAGCCGCCTTCTCGGCGCCGATCGTCGTGCCCTCGCCGTGCCCGGTGTGGACCTTTGTCGCCTCCGGGAGCGCGAACAGCTGCTCGCGGATGGAGTGCACGATCGTCGGATAGTCCGAATAGGACCGGCCGGTGGCGCCGGGGCCGCCGTGGAAGAGGGTGTCGCCGGTGAACACCACGCCCAGTTCCGCCGCGTACAGGCACACCGCGCCGGGCGCGTGCCCCGGCGTGTGGATGACGCGGAGCTCGGTGCCGGCGATGGTGAGCACCTGACCGTCGGCCAGTTCGCCGTCCGGGGCGCGGTCCGGGTGCGTCAGGTTCCAGACGACCCGGTCGTCCGGGTGCAGCAGGATCGGCGCGCCGGTCGCGGCGGCGAGTTCCGGGGCGGCGTTGACGTGGTCGTTGTGCGCGTGGGTGCAGACGATCGCGGCCAGTTTCCGGTCGCCCACGACGTTTTCGATCGCCTTCGCGTCGTGCGCCGCGTCGATCACGATCACTTCCGCGTCGTCGCCCACGAGCCAGACGTTGTTGTCGACGTCCCAGCTGCCCCCGTCGAGCCGGAAGACACCGGAGGTCACCAGGTTCTGCACGATCGCCGTCATGCGCCCGACCCTAGTGGTCATTCGATCGGCCGACGACATACCGGCGGTATGCTACCGTCGAGTCATCTTACTGTGAGTAAGTTCGAGAGGTGGCGCGATGACCCTCCTGGCGGAGCCGATGAAGCTGCGGTGCGGAGCGGTGCTGCCCAACCGCCTGGTGAAGTCGGCGCTGAGCGAGCAGCTCGGCGACCGCCGCAACGCGCCCACCCGCGAACTCGCGCAGCTGTACCGGACCTGGGCCCGTGGCGGCGCGGGCGCGTTGATCACCGGGAACGTCATGGTCGACCCCGCCGCGCTCGGCGAGCCGCGCAACGTGGCCGCGACGCCGGATCCGGCGGTCTACCGGCCGTGGGCCGGCGCGGTCGAGGGCACGGACACGCGGCTGTGGGTGCAGCTGAACCACCCCGGCCGGCAGAGCCCGCGGTACCTGTCGCGGCAGCCCGTCGCGCCGTCCGTGGTGCCCTTCGGCGATCGAGGCGTCCGCACCGCCTTCGCCGTCCCGCGGCCCCTGACCGGCGAAGAGATCGAAGCGATCATCGAACGCTTCGGCATCGCGGCGCGCACGTTCGTCGAAGCGGGCTTCACGGGCGTGCAGATCCACGGCGCCCACGGCTATCTGGTCTCGCAGTTCCTTTCCCCGCTGACGAACCTGCGGACCGACGCCTGGGGCGGCGACGCGGTGCGCCGCCGCCGGTTCCTGCTCGAGGTGGTCCGGCGGGTGCGCGAAGCGGTCGGCGACGCCGTGCCGGTGTCGGTCAAGCTCAACAGCGCGGACTTCCAGCGTGGCGGCTTCACCGAGGACGAGTCCCTGGAGGTCGTGCGCGAACTCGGTGAGGCCGGGCTGGACCTGCTGGAAGTCTCCGGCGGCACGTACGAGAAGGCCGCGATGATGGGCGCCGGGCGCGCGAGCACCCAAGCGCGCGAAGCGTACTTCCTGGACTACGCGGCGAAAGCGCGTGAAGTCTCCGATGTTCCCCTGATGGTCACCGGCGGGTTCGCGTCACCGGACGGCATGGCCGACGCGCTGCGCTCGGGCGAGGTCGACGTGATCGGGCTCGGCCGCCCGCTGGTCGCCGACCCCGGCCTGCCCGCCCGGCTGCTCGCCGGCGAGGACGTCCGCGCCGAGCGGCTGTGCCCCAAGACCGGGATCCGGCTGGCCGACAGCCTCCTGGAGATCCAGTGGCACACCCGGCAGATGCACCGGATCGCCGCGGGCAAGCCGGTCGACCGGCGCGGCGCGCTCCCGACGCTGGTGCAGGCCGGGCTCACCGACGGGATCAACGCCTTCCGCCGCGTCCGGGGTTAGGCGCAATGCCGGAAAGTTAAGGCTCAGGGGCGTGTGTCAACTCGGTGATGATCGTGATGGTGATGGTTGCTGGGTAGTTGGTGCGGTCGGTCTGGC